>JAIMAD010000114.1 GCA_023512145.1 Bacillus sp. (in: firmicutes)
AGCCAACACAATGGATAACTTACCTTTCACTGTGAATCCTAGCGGTAAAAGGGATATAATCAACAGTAGAACAAGCATAGAACCAAAGGCCCATATAATTGGTAACATCCATTCACAACCCCTCTATTTCGTTCATTTATTCTATTAAACTACATTTTTATACAGAATCTATAATTATTTGTTCATATCTTCTAAAATCAGACAAAATCTGCCTTCTAATTATTGTATAATACTATTAAGTATTTTAAAAGAAGGCGAAAAATATTTATAAGTCATAAATACTGAAATTCCCTTCTTTGTAACTGCATATTAACCTTTACATGAAATATATTTTCTCCCCAGAAGGGATGGTTTTATGAAAATTATTCGGAATGAAAAAGGTGTCACTTTAATAGAAGTACTTTTAGCAATCGTATTATTATCTAGCATTCTTTTAACAACGATGCGATTTTTCCCACAAATGGGGCTGATTAATAACCAAAATGAATATAAAGCTCAGGCCAATAATATTTCTAAAGAAATACTCGTTAATTGGCAAGAAGCAAGTGATGTAAAATGGTTTCTTGTTGAAACAGATCATCTTACGGGCTTTATCTCTACAGATGCAAAAATTGTTTATACTAATTTTCACAGTGATGCTAACTATTATTATTTTGAAACATCTAAAGATATATATAAAGTGAAAATAAAAATCAATAAATCTCCTGATACGAGTTCAAGACTATCTAGCGTACATTTGATTGTTATTAAGCTATTAAATAAACAAACTGGAAATGTTGTTAATGAAACAATTGGTTATGTTAAAAGATAGGAGCTGATATTTTTGAATCGAGATGAACGTGGTTTAACATTGGTCGAGGTCTTAGCCACATTGATACTCCTCTCAATTGTAAGTGTAATTATTTGGAGTGTCTTTTTTCAAGGCTATAAATTTTCGCAAAAAGCAATCTCTAAAAACTTTATGTTGCAAGAAGCGAACATTTTAACTACCAGTTTAACTAAGATTCATCGAACATTAGAAATTTATGAAATCACTAGTGAAAATTGTGGTATAAAAGTTACAAATCTAAAAACAACTCCTCCACAAGATCAAGTATTTAATCACCCAAATATTTGTTTTAAATTACTTGAGATTAATAATGTAAGTGGGACTGGACCTAAAATTACAGAACCACATAAAAACGGAAATGACATTTCTTTAAAAGTCAGTGTTAGTGATAAAAAGGATCCAAATAATAATTTAACTATAGATACATTTCTATATCGTGTGAAGGGTGCTGATTATCAATGAATGGTGTAAAGAATGAACAAGGATATGCCCTTGTAACCGTATTACTAGTTGTAACAGTTTTTATGGTTTTATTCCTTTCGTTCATGGGACAAGCATTTAGCAGTGTGAAACAAAATCAAGTGCTAGAGAAAAGTTCTCGTTCTGTTGCTGCAGCTGAAATGGGGCTTTCGTATTACCAAGTTGCCATTCAAAAGAATTTTGAATCCAAACAAAACGCAGTAAGTATTTTTATTCAAAGTAACAGTACACTAATTGCAAACTTTAAAAGGCATGCAGCCATAAAGATGGCAGAAGAACTACAAAACTATTTTCCAATAGGCACCACACAAATACCGATACCAATAGAAGGTCATCCTAATGCATCATTCTTACTGAAGAATTTTGTTGCTATTGCTGATCCTAATCCGACCTCACATAAAGTAAATCTTAGTTTTAATATCGTTGGTACTGAAAACATGAAAGAGTCTACTCTTTTTGCAAAAATGTCGATAGATTTAGATTCTATAATTAATCTGGCAACAGTTGAAGGTAGTACTAATTACGTTCTACCGTCATTTAATGCGATAGTAAAGCCAACAGTCCTATGTTTAACGCTAGATTGTGATACCGTTTATATAAACGGTAATGGAGGCTTTTCCGGGAATAATAATATAAAAGATAACCAAACAATTTATACTACAGGTACCTTAAACTTTGATGGAAGTGGAAATGAAAACAATAAAACAAATGTCAAAATTCATGCTGATGGTGCTATCACCATTCACAAAAATATGAATAGTGCCGCAAATGTACTGATTGAGACTAAAGATTCAGCAACATTCATGCAAAATGTGAAGATAAGTGGAACTTCAAAACTATTAGTTAACAAAACATTGACTGTAAATCAACATCTAGAGCTTGCCACTAACTCTTTTGCATATGTTGGCGGATATGGGGCGCCAGTTAATAATGGGATTGGTACACCAACTTTTGAGGCAACAATTAATAATCATTTAAATATTCTCTCTTCATCAAAGATGTGTGTTTATGGAGATTTAAAAGCTGACCAAATAACGGTTGAAACCAGCAGCACTCCCCCAAGTAAATTAATCGTATTTGGTAAAATTTTCGAAGGGAATCTAGAAAAAAATAATCCTAATTTTAATAATATTGACACATTTAAAACTGAGTGCGGATCCAATCTACCACCAGAGTTCGAAATTAAATGGGGCGACAATGTTAATACTATAATTAATGATGTTGATTACAATTAATCACATAAAAAAGAGGTGTGTCGCAGTTGTTAAATACAACTACGACACACCTCTTTTTAACATGACGAATACTCTGCCACCCGGTTCCGCCCCGCCCTCTTTGCCCCAACATATAGTGCTCTGTCTGCTTGGCGAATCAATGCCAGTGAATCCTCAGCGTCTTCTGGTGCAGTTGCAACGCCAATCGAAGCTGTGATCGTTACCAGTTGCTGTTTTTGGTCTAACGTTTGTGTAAGGGTAAATGGCCGGTTGGCAATCGAATTTCTAATGTGTTCAGCTAGTTGATAGGCTTCTTCTTTTGACGCATCAGGTAGGAGAATGACAAATTCCTCGCCACCATAACGGGCCACCGTGCCTGAACTACCTACAAGCTCACATAACCTATTGGCAAGCTCAAAGAGGATTTCATTCCCACTTTGATGTCCATACGTATCATTGACCCCTTTAAAATGGTCAATATCAAGGATAATTAACGATAATGATTTAAGCTTAAAACGTGCCAGTTTTTCAAATTCCTCAGTCAGCATGCTTTCAAAATAACGATAATTATAAAGTTTTGTTAACGAACAACGTTCACTTTGGATTTTTGTTAATTCATAATGCTTGGCATTTTCCATTGCAACGACAAAGTAGGAACAAAGAATATCAATAATCATCAGTTGAAATTTTTCATAGGCACATTTTTGCTTCGACGCCAGCAATAACACGCCAATTACCTGTTTACTTCTAATGATTGGAAAGCATAAAATACTTTCGACAGCCTCAGGAATGTTGCCATTTGAATACTGGCGCCATTCCTTCTTTACTGAAATTAACATAGACTTTTGTGTTACCCAAACCGTGCCGGCAATGCCTTCATTTTTTTTCATATTCGGCAAATCATTAGGCAATACCTTACCAGATTCGATCCGACGACTTAATTTAAGCTCGTCATTCTCGGTCACTTCAAGAATAAAGGCATAATCAACAGGTAGCATTTCACTGATTTTATCGATAAACAGGGCAACAACGTCGTTCACCTGGAGACGTTCGGCCATTTGATGACCAATTTCTGCTGCCTTCTGTAAATAGCCGTTTATTTTTTCACTAGAATAATAGAGATTAAAAATTGTTGATAAACTAACAAACGGAATTCCCACAAATAGGAGCGCCAATATTCCAACCTGATCATAAAGAATGTACAAAATAAAGCCAATTGGGAAGGTAATCAAGGTTGTAATCGTCTCAACTACGAAATCTTTTCCGAAGAAAGATTCTTTCCTTTTATAAATCATAAAAAGATAGAATGAATGAATGATTTGATTCAAAATATAATATAAAATTCCATAAAAAACAGCCAGCCATAACGAATTAGGATCTTTTACTAAATCAATACCTGTCTGACCACCAAGTAAATAATAAAAAATACCTGCAACAAAGGAAACAATGAAAAACATGATGAAATTTAACGGATATCGGAAGTATTGATCCTTTTGGACCCTTAGCTTAACTAGTAATACCGTGACAGCTATCTGCGCAAAGACCATTTCGACAAATAATCCAAAGCTTAAAAATGTCGCAAGTGCCACCCATTGAATTATAAATACCGGTGTCTTATTGATGACCATTGGCATTGTGGCAACGAATGAAGTTAACAATAAAAATGCCAGAATGTCGACCCAACGACCTGAAAATTGAGGAGGATAAGTGATATAAGTGAACCACATTCCAGCAGGAACCAACAAAATCCATACTAGAAATATAGCCTTTTTGATATGTGGTTTTACTTCCATCTTTATCCTTCTCTCTTCGACTAAATATTGTTAATTCATAGATAATTCCATTTTAGCAAAATTAGAACCTCTTGTCACATCGTTTTCGACAAGTTTTTTAAATATTTACATAAATATGGTTTTACCTCTGCAATAAAGTAGAGCGAACCAGTAATTACTAACATGCTATTTGTGTCTATATTTTGAATTTCCTCCGCGAGATAGGACTTCCAGTCTTCCACTGCCCATTTATTTTGTGATTGGCTAATCTTCAGCAGTTCTTGTGCCTTGGCCGCACGCGGAAAATCAAAGCTGACAAATGTGATTTGATTGGCAGTTTTGTCGAGCTTGGCAATCATTTGTTCAAGCTTTTTATCCTTTAAAGCAGCAAACACCATGTGGATATAGCGATGTTCGTATCTAGATTGTAATTCGTGAACGAAGGCAGTAATCCCTTCTTCATTATGGGCCCCATCAATGATGACTAGCGGGTTACCTGAGAGAATTTCAAATCTTCCTGGCCAATATGCCTTTTTTAAACCGTTCCGGATCTCCTGCTCGGTAATGGAGAACAAGCCTTGCTGCTGTAAATATTGGGCAACACAAACAGCAAGCGTGGCATTTTCTGTTTGATGTTGACCAATCATACAGATTTCCAATTGCGCCAATGATTGATTTTTGATTTTTAAGCTAAACACTTCGCCTTTTTCACGTGATTGATGCGCACTTATCGAAAATTCCTGATTGATGCGGTCCAGTTGTGAGCCCTTTATTTCCGACTGATCCTCAATCACTTTGAGGGCTTCAGGTTGTTTAACGGCAGTAAAAGTTGGGATGCCCTTTTTAATGATTCCCGCTTTTTCAAAGGCAATTTCCTGATACGTATGACCGAGGATATTCGTGTGATCAAGGCCAATGTTTGTAATAATTGTCGCGATTGGGTCCAGAATATTCGTCGAATCATATCTACCGCCCAGACCAACTTCATAAATAACAACATCGACCTTTTTGACGTTTGCAAAATAATAAAATGACATCGCAGTAATTACTTCGAACTCTGTCGGACCTTCAAGCGTTGTTTTCTCTAATTCATCTGCCAACGGACGAATGACATTGGCAAGCAGTAGCAGTTCCTCATCATTAATCGGTTTGCCATTGACACTGATCCGCTCGTTAAACTGTTCGATATATGGAGAGGTAAACGTGCCAACTGTATATCCCCCAGCTTCAAGAATCGAACGAAGAAAGGTAAGTGTTGAACCCTTTCCATTCGTACCACCAACATGGACCGCTTTTATTTTTGTTTCCGGATTTCCGAGTTTGTTCATCATCCATTCCATCCGCTGTAACCCAGGCTTAATCCCAAGACGTAAGCGTGCATGGATCCATTCAAGGGCTTCTTTATATGTAGTAAACATCACTGACACCCCTTTAATAAAGGCGAGACGAATCCATGATTGGATTCGCCTCACTAACTATTTATCCTCTTAATTCGTTCATTCTCGCTTCAACAATGCTTCTTTTTTCACGGTAATCATCTTCTTTAGCACGTTCTTCAGCGACAACACTCTCTGGTGCTTTTTTCATGAAGCCTTGATTTCCTAATTTTTTTTGAACTCGGTCTACTTCTTTCGTTAAGCGCTCATATTCTTTTTCAAGACGAGCAATTTCCTCGTCAATGTTAATCAAGCCTTCAAGCGGCAAGATGATTTCTAAGCCTGTAATGACAGCAGTCATCGCTTTTTCAGGGGATTCAATCGCAACACCCATTTGTAATTCTTCCGGATTACAGAAACGTTCAATGATACCACGGTTTTTCTCGATTACTTTTAAAACACTCTCATCCTTCGCTTTGACAAGCATTTTGATCTTTTTACTCATTGGTGTATTTACTTCGGCACGAATATTACGGACGGAACGAATCATTTCCATCAGTAGCTTCATTTCCCCAGCTGCTTGCTCGTCAGAAAGCGCAGGATTTACCTCCGGCCACTTAGCTATTGTAATTGATTCACCAACATGTGGGAGGTTTTGCCAGATCTCCTCTGTAATGAACGGCATGAATGGATGCATCAGTCTCATCGTTTGGTCTAATACATGGGCAAGAATCGAACGGGTTGTTTTCTTGGCATTTTCATCTTCCCCATATAACGGCAGCTTTGCCATCTCAATATACCAATCACAGAAGTCATCCCAGAAAAAGTTGTAAAGGGCACGGCCCACTTCACCGAACTCATAACGCTCGGAAAGTTTTGTTACATGGTCAATTGTTTCATTTAAGCGCGTTAAAATCCACTTGTCAGGTACTGATTTTTCACCGCTAAAATCAATTTCATCAAAGGTCATACCGTCCATATTCATTAACGCAAACCGCGAGGCGTTCCAAATTTTATTAGCAAAATTCCAGGTTGCTTCAACCTTTTCAAAACTAAACCGTAAATCCTGACCGGGCGCGCTTCCTGTTGAAAGGAAATAGCGTAAGGCATCGGCACCATATTTTTCGATGACGTCCATTGGGTCAATACCATTGCCAAGTGATTTACTCATTTTCCGTCCCTGTACGTCACGAACGAGACCGTGGATGAGCACATCTTTAAATGGACGCTCACCTGTAAACTCAATGCTTTGGAAAATCATTCTTGATACCCAGAAGAAAATGATGTCGTAGCCAGTAACAAGAACACCAGTCGGGAAATAACGCTTATAGTCAGCACATTCCGTATCAGGCCAACCCATTGTCGAAAAAGGCCAAAGAGCGGAGCTGAACCAGGTGTCTAAAACATCATTATCCTGTTCCCAGTTCTCAGGGTCTGTAGGTGCTTCAAGACCCACGTAAACCTCACCGCTTTGCTTGTGGTACCAGGCCGGAATACGGTGTCCCCACCAAAGCTGTCTCGATATACACCAGTCGCGGATATTTTCCATCCAACGCAAGTATGTTTTTTCAAAACGGTCTGGAACAAAATTTACTTTATTTTCTTTATTTTGCAGGGTTATCGCTTCATTAGCGAGCGGCTGCATTTTAACAAACCATTGGGTAGAAAGATATGGTTCAACAACGGCACCGCTTCGTTCCGAGTGACCAACGGAATGGGGATGCTCTTCAATTTTAAAAAGAACGCCTTGTTCTTGCAGGTCTTTAACAATTTGCTTACGGCATTCAAAGCGGTCAAGCCCTTGGTACTTGCCTGCCTTCGCATTCATGGAGCCGTCTTCGTTCATCACAAGAACACGCTCAAGATTATGACGGTTCCCGATTTCAAAATCGTTCGGGTCGTGTGCTGGGGTAATTTTCACCGCACCAGAACCGAATTCCATATCAACATAGTCGTCAGCAACAATAATAATTTCGCGGCCTATGATTGGTAGGATAACGGTTTTACCAATTAAATGTTTGTAGCGATCGTCTTCAGGATGAACAGCAACGGCTGTATCACCTAGCATCGTTTCCGGACGAGTCGTCGCGATTTCAATGTGACCAGTTCCATCAGCAAGCGGATATCTCATATGATAAAAGGCACCTTGAACATCTTTATGGATTACCTCGATGTCGGAAAGGGCAGTCTTTGTGGACGGGTCCCAATTAATAATATACTCGCCCCGGTAAATAAGTCCTTTTTTGTAAAGCGTAACAAAAACTTCCCGAACAGCGTCCGATAGACCGTCATCAAGGGTGAAACGCTCGCGGCTGTAATCTAAGCCTAAGCCAAGATTCGCCCATTGCCCACGGATATGTGCAGCATATTCTTCCTTCCACTTCCTTGTTTCCTCGACGAATTTCTCTCTTCCTAAATCGTAGCGGCTTAAACCTTCACTACGAAGCTTTTCCTCAACCTTGGCCTGTGTGGCAATTCCGGCGTGATCCATCCCAGGCAACCAGAGAACATCATAGCCCTGCATCCGTTTCATTCGAGTAACGATATCTTGAAGGGTCGTGTCCCAGGCATGGCCTAAATGTAGTTTTCCAGTCACGTTTGGCGGCGGGATAACGACTGTGTAAGGCTGCTTGCTCTCATCATTTTTCGCTTCAAAAAACTTACCCTGTAACCACCAATCATAACGACCTTTTTCAATCGTTTGTGGGTCGTACTTTGTGGGCATGGTTATTTCCTTTGTTTCCATATAAATTCCTCCTATGTTTCGCCCTTATTTAAAAAAAAACAAAAAACCCCTATCGCCATAAAAGGACGAATGGAGTTTGCTTCGCGGTACCACCTTTTTTCCAATCAAAAAAATTGATTGGCTCTCAACTAGGATAACGGATTCGGATCCGTCTTCAACTAATAGGATTTTAAGGTCCGTTCGTAAAAGAAGCTCATGGGTGACCTTCCGATGTTCTACTTAGGAAATCTTTCAGCTTGTGATTTCCCTCTCTTTTAGCAGGAATGCATCGTACTTTTCCCTGTCTTTGCTTATATTTTTATTTATATAGCTATATTACCCAAAAAAGGGGATTGTCGTCAATCATGATAACCACTTTTTTTATTTTTTATACTGTATGTAGGAAAAGCAGAAATGCTTAGTCCATTATGCACTTTTGTATTTATCTCCAATTTCCTTAATCGAATTTTGTACGGTACTGTTCTTAAGGTACAAATTCGATTGAGCCAAAGTAATTCCAAGAATTGCCCAAAATATGGGGGCGACAGGGACAGTACTAATATTAAAAAATGCCTGGATAAGATAGCCAATAATCGTAGAAATAAGTACGAATAGGATTAATTTTTCTTTCTCACTGACCTTTTTCACAGCTTGAAATGTTTTTCTTACAACAGCAAAGAGCAAAAGTAAATAAGTCAAAAGGGCTGGGGTTCCTAATGTAATGGCTATTTGTAAATATTCGTTATGTACTTTATCCACCTTCGCACTGGCGCTTCCTAAATATTTTTGACGTTCATCTGGTGTAGCAGAAAAAATAAATTCAAAGGTATCAGGACCAGAACCGAACCAAAAATACTCTTTTACAAGAGGTAATGACTCTTTCCAGATAAAATATCGGTTAGATCCCTCATGACCTGTACTTTGATTAGACGCAATATTATATGAATCTGAAAAAAATGAACTTATTCGATTAAAGTAATGACCTTTTTCAGTAAAATTAATGATTGTGAGTAAAAGAGCTAAAGTAATTAATAATGTAGCCCATCTTTTCCAAAGATATTTTCTTTTGTAAATGACAAAGGCGGTTAGGAATACCAATCCACAAAAGACACCCACATATCCACTTCTAGTATTCGAAAATATCAATGCAATAAAGGCTAAACAGGTGGTAAGTAAATATAGAGAAGATAACTTTTTATTGGTTGCAGTTAAATACATCGTAACTGATAAAAGGATAACTATAACAAGATAGGAACCAAAGAAGTTAGGGTTATCAAAGAAAGTATAAGTCCCACTATAATTACGCATGGCGCTGTTCCTTGGAAGAAAATCCAATGAATAATGTTGTAAAATACCGTAAATGGAAACAAAAGCTGAGACAATTACCATTCCTGGAATAACTTTTTCTAATTTTTTTACATCTAATTGACGATATGAAAATAGAAAAACGCTGCAATAAGAAAAGAAAGAAATGAGTCCCTCTTTTCGATCTATCATTCCATATACTGAGGTGTATTTCCAATTTGAAAATGCTGTAGAAATTTCTATTAAACATAAGAATAGCAATAAAAAAGTTTCTATAGATGCGTCACCCTTAGCAGGAATTAAGGATCGATATCTTCCTTTTAAAATAATAAGTAGCCAAGTACCTACTACAAATATATATAAATAATTAGTTTTTATCTCTGTGTAGTAAGGATCAAACCCCCAAGGGTAGATGAGTAGCGGAAATAGAATGATAAACCAATACATCTGAATTTACTCCCTTTTTATATCTAAAAATTCTGTCGCTCATAAATACTGGAAATTAACTTCCTTATTATTTCATTTTTTAGTAAATAATTCAATCTGAATATTTATTAGAGATGTTTTGAAGTTATTTTTATTAAATTAATTTATTTCAGGGGAATACAATGGGGCGGTGGAATATATATAAAAATATACACCATACGTGAAAGGGGCGGACCTTCGGTGAAGAGAAATAATTTCCACAAATTCAAATACCAACCCTGGTTTAGAACCTGTAGGAGAGTAGCAGCCCAATTTATTGTTCCGTTTATTATTTTTCAATTCATTCGGACGCTTTTGTTACCGACCGTCTTTGATATTTTACTATTAACTACGTTTCTGGTCATTGCCTTGTCCATTTATTTTGATATTGTTTAAGGAGCCCGTTTTGCAGACTACGACTGCGACTGGGCTCCTTCTTTTGCTTGCTGTTGTTGCTTATCAATTTCTGTCATTTTCATCACGACATACTCACAATTTTTCAAATGCCAATAGCGGTGTTGGAGCTCGCGTACAAATTTCAACTCATTCTTATGTCCCTGCTTGCGATAATAG
>JAIMAD010000115.1 GCA_023512145.1 Bacillus sp. (in: firmicutes)
ACGGTGAATGGGGCGGCAACGGTAACAAATGAAGAGATTAGGGACATTGTGGATCAGGCCCCTGATCGATTTATTGGTTTTGCCAGTGTGGATCCATTCGATTCCGAAGCAGTGGAAAAACTCGAGAAGGCCTTCACGGACCTGGGGCTGCTGGGATTAAAATTAAACCCGGGCAAACAGAAATACTACCCGACAGATGTGGTGTTAAATCCGATTTATGATTTATGTGAGAAATACAATAAGCCAATTATTTTTCATAGTGGTCTGTCATGGGAACCTGGAACTTTATCGAAATACAGCAGGCCGATTGAATTTGAAGAACTGGCCGACAGCAGGCCAAAGCTGAGGATTTGCCTGGCACATTTTGGCTGGCCGTGGGTACAGGAGACTGCGATGTTGATGCTGAAATATCCGAATGTGTATGCAGATACGGCGATTTTATATTTTGATAATGCCAAAGAATTTTATACACAGGTTTTTACAAAAGATATTCCCTCCACGTGGATCGACCGCAGTTTACGGCATCAGGTTATGTTTGGCAGTGATAATCCACGTTTTGAGCAAATCAGAATGGCCGAGGCACTCAACCAATTGGGTTTCCGGGAATCGACCCTAGAGTTAATTCGCGGCAAGAATGCGCTCGACTTTCTGGGCTGCTCATTGTGAAAGGGGGAACATGGTGTCATGTTTATAAGAAGTTTGACTATTTTTACAGACCAGTATAATCAATATCAGGTGATTACAGGTGAGATAGAGCTAATTGTTGCCGAAAGTGAGATTAAAAATGGTGTGGTCACGATCCAAACGAAGCACACGACAACTGGTGTCACCGTAAATGAATCGCTGGAATGCCTTGAAAGTGATATTAATGATTTTTTAAAACGATTGGTACCGGAAGAACACCCCTATGCCCATGCCCGAATGTTAAAGGATTATGGTTCAACTGCAGGCAATCCCACCGGGCACATCAAGGCGCTACTGACAGGGAATCACTGCCACTTTCCGATCATCGATGGAAAGATTGTTCGAGGCGGGGCTCAGGAAGTTTACTTCTGTGAGTTCGATGGCCCGTCTGAAAGAACGGTATTGGTTTATATACAAGAGGGATAAGGTTTCCGTCTTTATTCTGTATTGTATTCCCTTCCACTCTTTGTGGTATATTTTAAGTAATAGACACGATAAGGATCAATGGTGGAGGGGTACTAGTATTATGGACAACAATCATTTAAAACCACGCGAAGAAGTGGTGGAAAAAATAGAATATTTTATCGATCAGAATCAATTGCGTCCACATGATAAACTTCCTTCGGAGCGGCAGTTTTGTGAGGTATTAGGGACAAGCAGAACGACTTTGCGAAGTGCGATTAATCGACTGATTATGGAAGGGGTCATCTATAGCAAGCGCGGATCTGGGACCTTTGTTGCCCCGCGGAAATTGGTTCGCAACCTGCAGGATATGGAATCCTTGTCAAAAAGTGCAATGGAAGCCAATAAAGTACTATCGACGAACGTTTTGTATGCGGATATTATCGAATGCAATAAAGAGTTGTCCAAGCGGATGAAATTAACGCTTGGAAGTAAAATTTACTGTTTGCAGCGGCTGAGATTAATAGATGGGATTCCGGCGATGATGGAGCTGGCCTATATTGACTATTCCATATGCAAGGGCATTGAACAATATGATTTTTCACAGGAGTCTCTTTATCGGATTTTGGAAGAAGTATATTTTACGAAAATTGACCACGGCTCGGAATCATTAAGCGTTACCTATTTGAGTGAACAGGAAGGTGAATTATTGGATGTTGAGGATGGCACGCCTGTTTTCTATATTACCGGTAATGTATTTACCGAAGAGGAAAAGACGATTGAATTTTATAAATCCATCGTAAGAGCAGATCAAATCCGCTTTTCTTCCGTTCTTAAACACTAAAAAGTAACCTTAGAGGAGGAAAATAAAATGAGAATCGGGGCAGTCGGCGATAATTGCATTGATGTTTATAAGCAGTCAGGGGAAGCATTCCCTGGGGGAAACCCTGTCAATGTTGCGGTGTATTGTGTCAGGCTCGGGGAAGAGGCTTCCTATACCGGTGTGGTTGGCAATGATGAGTATGGAAGGATATTGAAGGATGCCCTGAAGGCGAAACATGTTGATGTGTCACATGTCAGAGAAATGCCTGGACAGACCGCTATTACAGAGGTAGAAATCATTGATAACAACAGAGTGTTTGGCGATTATTTTGAAGGTGTTTTGGAAGAATTCACATTGACCGATGAGGATATTGATTTTTTGTCCTCGCATGATATAGTGGTATCAGGAATTTGGGGAAAAATAGAAAAAAGCCTCGGTACGATTAAAAGTAAAGGGGTTCCGATTGCCTTTGACTTTGCCGACAAGCTGGAACATCCACTTGTGGAAGAAATTATCCCTCATGTTGATTATGCTTTCTTTTCCTATGATGAGGGGGAGGATGCGTTTATTCAAGATTACATGAAAAATATGCATGCAAAAGGCCCGCAATTGATTGTTGTGACCATGGGTGAAAAGGGCAGCTTGGTGTATGATGGTGCTTCTTTTTACCGCTATGGTATTGTCCAGTGTGAGGTAGTTGATACAATGGGCGCCGGAGATAGTTATATCGCCGCCTTTATTTGCGGAATTTTGCAGAATAAATCGATTGAAACATGCATGGAGCTAGGCGCTAAAAACAGCAGTATCACGATTCAGTATAAGGGCGCATGGTAATGAATTTTAGTAGAAAGTGAGTGAATTCGGCCTTGTCCAATATAGATTATCAGTCTCCGATGTATTTACAATTGCGAGAGATTATCAGAACCAAGATTGAAGATGGTGATTTCCCGCCCGGAACGGCAATTCCCACGGAGCATGAATTGGCGAAAACCTATGGGATTAATAGATTAACAGTTCGAAATGGCATTGCCGCGCTTGTAAATGAGGGGTTGCTCAAAAGACTACAAGGGAAGGGCGTTTATGTTCTTGGCGAGAAAAGAGAGCAGGATTTAGAAACCCTGGAAGGCTTCTCGCAAATGGTCAGAAAGAAAAATGCTAATCCCTCTTCACATATATTGGAGAAGTCTTTGCGGTCGGCCGGTCATAAGTATGGCAAGATTTTTAATATTGATCCAGAGAATCAGATTTTTTATATTAAGCGGATCAACTATATTGACCATGAGCCCTACTCACTGGAAGAAATCTATATACCGCACAATCTTGTTCCCGAATTGAAGGATATTGATTTAACGGTATTCTCGGTTTATGAGATTTATGATTTTTATAATATTGACATTGCCTATTCACAGCAAACCCTTGATCTGACACAGTTAGACCAATCAGATGCCCGTTTCCTGGACGTTGATTCTTCCACACCATTGCTGCTATTTACAAACACAAGCTATAACACAGCCGAAGCAATCATGGAGTACTCCAGAAACTACACCCGTCCGGACAAGGCCAACTATAAAGTAAACTTCACAACCAAAGGTTAGGAGGCATGGGGACGGTTCTTTTGCTTCCTCTTTTTGTGGTCCAAGGGAAACGTGGGGAAGACCGTCCCCCTCTTTTACTTCCAACCACTTTTTACTAATTACTACCTAACCACTTCACGACAAACTTCTCTCCTCAAAAATCACTCAAACCCCTCCATAACAGCAAAAACACCAAATCTAATCAAACGTTTGATTAGTAAAAATTCCACTAACTAATTGATTAATTAAATCCGGCCAAAACCCTTTCGTAAAACGAATACAGTCAAGTTTTTTAGTAAATTCCTGTCGATGATCGGTCCCAATCTTCGATAACTATCTTCCATATTAATTTATAAAAACTATTATTCTTCAAAAATTAACACGTTTTGATACTATACAAACGATTGATTAAAACCACACCCACCAGCGATAAACAAAGAGTTTCTATTATAAAACGCGTCGAAATATGACATCCTCTATACATGGCTGCATTCTTGTATCTTGTAACTCAAAGTTCAATAAAACATGCGATGCATCCCCAACTTTGGCTCCAAAATACTGTTTCGCGGATATCCCTAAACAATTCCAAGAAAAGTACCATGAAAGTACCCAGGCGACGGTCCTATGGTCTATTTTGGTTAGATAAATAAAGGTTTCAATACTTCTTCCGTCAAAAAAGCCACTAGAACCGCCCCTGTGGTACACGAATAAATAAACTTAAATCAGCATATTGATAAAAAAAGTTGATTGGGGTTGATTGCTTGAGCAAATTCATTCCAGAAAAACTATCTGTAGAATACATCGATGGTGTTACCGCTACGGAACCTGTTATTCCAAGACGTTACACACTAACTCACTCAGATTTAAGTGGGGATCTATTTTTAACAATTGGAATCCATTATGCCTGGGATAAAATCAATCCAAAGAGAGATGAGGTACTAGGTGAATGGAAAACAAACGGAGATTCCTTTTATTATTGTGTTTATCTATATATAGATCAAGGAGAATATAATAAAAATATATCAGCGAAACGCACTGAAATTTTTAGGCGTGAATTACCACTTGCATTAACAGCTATTCGATATGGGGATAGGCTTTTATTCAACGCATACCCTAACCTAGATCACGCTACAATAATAGTTAACTTTATGTCCGCTTATCCTGAATTTGCTAGTCAAGAGAATTGGGGGACCTTCCATAAGGTGCCAAAAGACCTGGGGGGACGGTACTTATAGGGGTAAATCGGAAGTTTTGCGTGTCTTTTAGAAGCATGGGGACGGTTCTTATGCTTCCTCTTTTTGTGGTTATAGAAAGGTTTTTAGAAGCATGGGGACGGTTCTTTTGCTTCCTCATTTTGTGGTTCTAGAAAGGTTTTGATATTTGGAAATTACGATAAGGTTCAGTGCCATCCCTTAGATGATTGTGTCGGTCAGATAGTAAGGTTTATTTGAACTAGTTATTGTTTCTTTTCGGTCAAAGAAGTACTAAACTCAGCTAATTCCATCGCATTTAACATGAAAACAGGGGTTGAAGTTTGTGCTCATAGAAGTAGGCTCTTAATGTTGGGTATAAATGCTAACATAAGAATGTACATGAATGATTGTCTAAGGATGTACAGTTTAGGTGAAATACCTGCATAATATGCTAGAGGTGAATAGTATACATTGAGGAACAGTTAACCGTTGAAAAGGAGAAAACAGGTAAAGTCATTCAAAAAACGAAAGAAACAGTAGAGAATCCTAAGTTTATCCATCAAAGGTGCATTCCCTCATTAATAGATGGAGATGCAAGAGTGGGCGTAAAAGTAAAATAACGGATTTCAATGGCTATAAAACTGAATTTATGATGACGACAGATTAACGAGTTATTACCTCTGTTAGAACAGCTGGTGGAGCCAATGTGGATGGTGGCTTTGCAAGAGAGATGTTTTATGTTTTGGAGGAAACAGTACCTTTACTTTAAGAAGGAGTGAAGCCTTTTTATTGCACTAACGAAGCAGTTTAGTGAAAGAAGCAATAGGAGCATTTGATTAGAATTTTATAATGTTTTGGTCTATTTAACAAAAATATCACGTGTGGATTTTCGCATTTTTTGTTGCACTTTGAAAGATTATTGAACCTTTTGAAATATCTTAACATTATATTGATAAATTAATTTTTTGTTTAATTATTCAGGTGAAATAGTGAAAGATTATAACACACTCTTGAAAAACAAATACAAGTTTAGAATTATCTATTTTCTATTGCAATTAAGGAAACCTAAAGTACTGACATATAAAAAAGACTAGCTATTAAATCAAAAAAGCTAGTCTTTTTTGCATTACTATTACCTTTATTTTTAAGGGTGGCGGTGATGAGGATGGGAACTAGGCTCATCATGGTCTTCATTACAACATTGAGCAAACGAGTCATCCGGACACACGCCTGGAATCGGAATGCATGGGTCAAAATTATGATTTTGGAGTACTTCGTACGGTCGCATCATATCGTGGTCTTCATGTTCAAGGATATGACAATGCCATGGATAGATTCCTGTAAATGGCCCAAACCGTGCAATTATACGGGTAACCTCCCCAGGATTTGCACGAACGGTATCTTTCCAACCCATTTCACTTGGATCGAGTGGCAGTGGCGGCCCAATGACAGGATTATCATTTGGATCACCGGAGAACGTAGCACGACTCAATATTTGAAAAGTAACCAGGTGCAAGTGAATGGGATGAGTATCCGGTGTAGTATTGTAAAGCTCCCAAATCTCTATAGTCCCATTATATGGGGTTTCTGTTATAGGCAATTGATCCCAATCCAGATTATTTAATAGAAGTTTTAAACGCCCGAACTCATCTGTAGTTTCCACTAAGACATTTTTTCGTACCGTTACAACATCGGCAGGATCAAGTCTCTCTAGGCAACTTAGCTTTTCTGGAATTTTACTTTTGTCAGGTTTAGAGAGTTTTTGTTTGACACGAAATTCCATAATCTGCGTAAGGTCCGGTGATGGTGGATCGCCACCAGGGAATGGTGCTGGTGCGTCATTTGTTAAAATAATACTTTGACCGTTATGGGTTGAAAAATCGATAACCACATCGACCCGTTCCGCGGGTGCAAGGGTAATTTGGGATACATTTTCTATCTTTCTTTCCAATAGTCCTCCTTCTGTGCCAATTAAGGTAAATTTAAGACTAGGAGAACTAAGACTAATACGGTAAAAGCGAGCATTGGAGCCATTAAGGATGCGGAACCGGTATTTCCTTGGCTCAACCCCAAGGAAGGGCCATACTTTTCCATTGACTAAGATTGTGTTGCCAAAAAACTCAGGAACGACTGATGGATTTGGTAATGCTGGATCTATTGGTGGAGGCGGCTGTGGTGCTGGCGGAGGCTCGTGGCCTGGCTGGGTTGGATAGAACAATTCACCATTAGGATAGAACGAACGATCTTGTATGACCAGCGGAATTTCAAATTTTCCACTTGGAAGGTCCAATTCTTCCTCTTCATCATCTCTGAGGATATAAAATCCTGCAAGCCCAGCATAAACGTTCAAACGAGTGATTCCAAGGGCGTGATCATGATACCATAGTGTTGCAGGGCGTTGACAGTTTGGATAAAAATAGACTTCATGGGCGAATTTCGGCCCAACATTTTCAAAATCTCGCGTAAACCATGCCTCAGGATATCCATCATTTTCCGGTCTAACCCGACCTTCATGTAAATGTACAACCGTCCTTACAGAAGGTTTATCTGGTTCTGCACCATGAAGTGTTCGATCCACGGGCAGCAGGTGTTCAAAGGGCAATTCATTTTTCCACTTGACTAAAATAGGCTCATTTCTTCTTACTTCGAATGTAGGACCAGGATACATACCGTTATAACCCCAAACGGTAGTTGGAGGCAAATCGCGATGTAATTTCTGCTTTACTTCTCTCATGGTTACTTCAAAGAATGGAATGCCATCTGATTTATCTTTTGGTTTTAAGATTGGTGGTAAAGGTAATGCATCTACAAACTTCTGTAAAGACATTTATCTTCCTCCTGTTAAAAAAATTATCATACCTTTTATTTTTAGTTCTTAAACAGGTAATTTATGACAAAAGAGAGTTGATTCCTGCTCATTTTTATCAGCAGCCCCAGTCCCGATTAATCATCCTTTTTTGGTTTAGGGATTTTTTTTATTAAACCGCGGGCGCTTATGTTAAAAAAAAGGGTAGCAGTGGCAGCTTTTTCGTTTCTAAAAAAAAAGCATGTACAAATCAAATACGATTACAGTCCTTTTAATAAAAACCTCAAAGGATACTTTGAGAAACGTGATAGTAAAGAGTTCGATAAAAGTAATGTGGCATATAGGCAGAAGTTAGCTAAGAAGCAAAAATACAAATGTCCTTTATGCAGCCATTCAATAACAGATGGTTCTGAAGGATTAGAAACACATCACAAAATCCCTAGATTTAAAGGCGGAAGTAATGAATATAAAAATTTAGAATTAGTTCACATTTCTTGTCACCTTGAATACCACAAGGTATTCCCAGCAAAGGGAGAAACTCCAAATGACATTCAACTTAGAAGTGGCAAGAAATATATAAAAGCCAAGAAACTATCAGGACTAATCTAACCCAGACTTAAGATAAAGGCATGCTTGAGCCGTATGTTAGGAAACTAACACGTACGGTTCTCAGGGGGGACGGTGACTGAGAGGTTGCCCTCCTACCCGACAAAAGGGAGCGATAACTTCAAACCCTTACCTATCTGTATGAAGAAGGATAACAGTAATAAATGGAGAATATATATTAATTAACTGAGACAAGGAGGGATATTATGGAACTCGAATTAAAGGAATTTATTAAAAAATGTGATATCGCAATAAAACAGGAAGATTTTGATACGCTAATGAATTACTATACTAATGATGCAATCTTGGTTATAAAGCCAGGTATGATTGCACGAGGCAAAGAGGAAATTAAAACAGCATTTATTAAAATTGCGAAATATTTCAATAACAGTCTTGTCCCAACACAAGGTGAAATGATTATTTTAGAAGCTGGGGACACTGCCTTAGTTATATCCCAAACCTTGCTTGAAGCTGATAAAAATGACAGTGAATATTCAATGGATAGACGAGCAACATACGTGTTTAAGAAAAGTCCACAAGGTGAGTGGCTTTGTGCCATAGACAACTCGTATGGTACTGATTTAATTAACAAATAGTCAATAGTAGTTTGTGAATCATTGTACTTAAACAAACGGGTGCGTTTCTGAAATATGCAGTAACGATTTTTTAGGAGTTGAAAGCCAGATGATTATTAAAATCGACTTTGGTGACGATTTTATTCAATACATTTTTTGTTCAACAAAAGTAGGTAGGAAGATGAACTGTATTCAGGAGGACTTTCTAAATTGGATTTGTGATGAAGAAAAGAATACAGAATATTGGGCTTTAGAAGATGGTAAGAGAATTCACCCTAATTATGACGCAAATGCAATTGTTGAATGGTTAAACAATGTAAGATTTAAGAGAGGGATTGCTAAAGCTAAATTAATCACGAATTCTCAATTAAGGGTGAAAAAGACATTATATTATTAGTTTAATTCCTTAAATTTTTAATGTTTATTCCATAAGAATGTGAAATAATACACTTAAAGTAACGGGGGCTTGTGTTTAACAGTGAGTTGCTGCGGCAGCTCTTTTTCTTGTTCCACTAACGACGCAGTTTAGTGGAACAATCGTCTTTAGCTCTTATTCAACAAACGGGCCATTTTCTTGAATAAAACCTTTTAAAAAGGTTATATATATTTGTTAAAGTTTGAGGGGATTGTGAAGGTTTATACTTAAAGTAACTGGCAGTTTAAGTGAAAAAGAAGATAATAAGAAATGAGAAAGAGCTTGTCCAAGCTCTTTTTGTGTGAATTTACTTGTGTTTTATTTGCGATTTGTATAAAAAATATAGTGTTATTTTACGTTGTGCACCTAACAAGTTCTTTCTTTTATTTTTGAATTGAAATCCAATTTTTATTCTAAGTGTAATTTAGGAACTGAATTAGTTATACTGATTTAATATTTTGTTTAATTTTTCTTTTGTACTTTCAATTAATTCAAAAGGCTCTTTAATAATTGCATTTTCTCCATATGAGATAAAGTAATTTGATAAAAAGTTAATATCATATTTTGCAATAATACCTTTTATAAATCCTGATCCATCTTCCCTTTTTCTTAAATAAATATTTGGCCAATTAACAGATTGAAATTTTTCTACTGCCCTTTTAGTTAACTCCACATATATTTGCATCGTTTCCTTATTCTGATTAAGAATTGAAAAACGATTTTTTAAATTAATATTCGATAAGTCAATAGGATCATTTTTTTCATCACGTTCTACAGATTTTATACGATCACATCTGAAAACTCGATAATCTTTTCTAAAAAAACAATAAGATGGACAATACCACTTTCCTTCATTTGCATAAATACCAATTGGTTGAATACTTCTTATGCTAGTCTTCCCATTTGTTTCGTAACTAATTATTAGAAGATCTTGTTGAATTGCTGCATCTAACAGCTGTTTTAAAAATGGGATTTTTTCTTGTTGATGTATAGATAAAAAATCAACTCTATCTTGCATTTTATCAATTGTGTCTCTAATACCGCCGGAAAGATTTAAGTAAAATTTCTTTTTTATTGATTCATACTCAATATCGAATGGAAGAGAAATATAATGTCTTAATGCATGAATGGCAAAAAATATAGAAACAGTCTCATCCTCACTAAATACGATGGGAGGAAGAATTCTTTCATTTAACACTTGATAACCTCCATGTGGACCTGCTTCTGAGTACAATGGTACTCCCATCTCACTTAATTCTTGCAAATCCCTCAAAATGGTTCTTTTTGATACCCCAAATTCTTGTGCTAGTTCCCTGAGGGTAAATCTTTTTTTTCGATTAACCATCATTATCATTTCATTTAATCTTTTTGCTCTAGACATGCATACCTCCCAAAAAAATAACAGTGACATAAATTGTCACCATTATAATATATAATCACAAATAGATAAAGAATAAGGGGGATGATAGTTTAAATAAAATTTTTAAAAAAACTATATGGAAAGGAAATATTAAAATTACAACTTATCTCATTTTTCTGATGACTCAATGGAAGCGCAAAATAAGAACAAATGTTTCTCGATGTGTCTTTGAAAATAAATTATGGAGGAATTATATATGTATATAAC
>JAIMAD010000010.1 GCA_023512145.1 Bacillus sp. (in: firmicutes)
CTCCTTGGTAAAGATGTCAAAATTCAAACACATCTTCCCGATAATGCTGACAGACTGAAGTCTGCAATAGAAATTGCAGAAAAGCGTGCAAAAATCATTATTTTTACGGGTGGACTTGGACCAACTAAGGATGATTTAACCAAGGAAACGATTGCTCGTCATCTTAATAAAGAACTCGTTATAGATGAATTGGCATTAGCAGCAATTGAACTTTTTTTTAAACGGATAAACCGCGTCATGACGGAGAATAACCGAAAGCAAGCCCAGGTCTTAAAAGGGTCGCATATTCTTCCAAATGATCATGGTATGGCTCCAGGTATGGTACTCGCAAATGAGGGCCATACCTATGTGCTTCTCCCTGGACCACCTAAGGAATTGGAACCAATGTTTCTTCATTACGGCACAAAAGCCTTATCAATCCATCATGAAGCCAATCAGAAAATTGTCTCACGAGTGTTACGGTTTTTCGGAATTGGGGAAGCTGCTTTAGAAACAGAAATTATTGATTTAATTGATGCACAAACCAATCCTACGATAGCACCGCTCGCTGCTGATGGTGAGGTAACTTTAAGGTTAACCGCGAAACATGGGGACGTGCAATCCGCAATTGTCATGCTTGATGAAGTGGAAAGTACAATAAATCAACGTGTTGGTACATTTTTTTATGGTTATGACAATTCATCACTTTTGGAAGAGTTGACAAATTGTTTAAAAGAAAGAAAATTAACGATTACCGCGGCGGAAAGTTTCACAGGTGGGATGTTTCAAGAAGAAATAACCTCCATTCCAGGTGCAAGCAGAGTATTTAAGGGCGGGATTGTTTGTTATGCAAATGAGGTAAAACAGCATGTTTTACACGTGAAGCAGCAAACGATTGAACAACACGGTGTTGTCAGTGAACAATGTGCAATTGAACTGGCTGAAAATGCCTCAAAACTTTTTAAAACCGATATTGGGATTAGTTTCACGGGTGTCGCCGGTCCTGAAGAACTTGAAGGCCAGCCAGTAGGTACGGTCTTTATTGGGATAGCAATCAAGGGAAGACCAACAATTGCTGAGAAAATCACCCTTGGTGGGACCAGGGAAGCAAACCGGAGCCGTGCCGTTAAATATGGTTGCTATTTTATCCTCAGAAATTTAAAAGAGTCACAGAATGCTAATTAGTATTCTGTGATTTTTTTCTGTAACAAAAGGATGTAGAATAGATAGAAGTCTGACAAATAGTAATAATGATGATTGTTGACTACAAAAAGTGCTATAAAAGACAAAAAGCAGGGAGTATCAGCTATTAATACATCAGTGTTGTTTGGAAAAAAGTCGAATGAACGTTCGTTATTTTACTCGACAAATAACCCGAAAAGAGTTATATTATTAATAGGTTTTAAATTGATAGATTGTTGCAATTAACTTGTGTTTATATATGAAGGAGGAAATAATTCGTGAGTGATCGTAAAGCGGCCTTAGAAATGGCGTTAAAACAAATTGAAAAGCAATTTGGTAAGGGATCAATAATGAAAATGGGCGAGAAAACAGATACGAGGATTTCTACGTATCCTAGTGGCTCGCTAGGCCTTGATTTAGCACTTGGAGTGGGTGGGTATCCAAGAGGTCGTGTCATCGAAATTTATGGCCCTGAAAGTTCTGGTAAAACAACTGTTGCCTTGCACGCTATTGCAGAAGTACAAGCAAAAGGAGGACAAGCAGCGTTTATTGATGCAGAACATGCCCTCGACCCAGCATATGCACAGAAACTGGGTGTTGATATTGATGAATTATTGTTGTCACAGCCAGATACAGGTGAACAGGCCCTTGAAATTGCCGAGGCACTCGTACGAAGTGGAGCAGTTGATATTATTGTCGTCGACTCTGTAGCAGCATTAGTACCAAAAGCGGAAATTGAAGGGGAAATGGGAGATTCTCACATGGGTTTACAAGCTCGTTTGATGTCTCAAGCACTGCGTAAACTATCTGGGTCTATCAACAAATCGAAGACCATCGCTGTCTTTATTAACCAAATTCGTGAGAAAATTGGGGTTATGTTTGGGAACCCTGAGACAACACCAGGTGGACGTGCGTTAAAATTCTATTCCACTATTCGTCTTGAAGTTCGCCGTGCAGAAGCGATAAAGCAAGGAAATGAAATTGTTGGTAATAGGACAAAGATAAAAGTGGTTAAGAATAAAGTCGCTCCACCCTTCCGTACGGCTGAAGTAGATATTATGTATGGGGAAGGAATTTCTAGAGTAGGAGAGATTGTTGATATTGGCGCTGAACTAGATATCGTTCAAAAGAGCGGGTCATGGTTTTCATATAATAATGAAAGACTTGGCCAAGGGCGTGAAAATGCCAAGCAATACTTAAATGAAAATCCTGCTGTTCGACTCGAAATTCATCAAAAAATCCGTGATCATTATGGACTAGATGGTGAAAAAGTTCTTGTTGAAAGTGATGATAATGAAAAATTAGAATTAATTGACTAATAAAAAGAGCAAAGCCTTATTAAGGCTTTGCTCTTTTTATTAAATGTATATATTAATTCTTATTTTAATAAATATTCTGAAGGAAAATAAAACGGATCTCAATGAATAAATAATGTGGAAATTCTAATACTTCGAAAAGGCAATTGTACTAAGCCTTGACAATGAATATTCCCCCCATTACAATTAACATGTATATTTTTAATTTTTGGTACTATTACAAAATGAAAAGCCTTGGTGCTTGCTGTATGTTGATTTTAAACATGCCGACACTTGAAAATGTAACAAAAGTTCATAGCAAGAGGAGGTGTAATGATGGAACCAATTACTATCATCTCCATTTTGCTTGGCCTTATCGTCGGTGCCGTTGTTGGCTATTTTGTTCATAAATCTATTGCTGACGCAAAAGTAGCAGGTGCAAAGAATGCTGCTGAGCAGATTCTTGAAGATGCTAAACGTGATGCTGATTCATTAAAAAAAGAAGCTTTGCTGGAAGCAAAGGATGACATCCACAAGCTTCGTACAGAAGCAGAACGTGAAGTTCGTGAACGAAGAAATGAAATGCAAAAACAAGAAAACCGTTTACTGCAAAGAGAAGAGAATTTAGATCGAAAAGAGGAAACGTTAAATAAGCGTGAAAATCTTCTAGAAAAGAAGGATGATTCTCTAAACCAAAGACAACAGCATATTGAAGAGATGGAAAGCAAAGTGGACGAGTTGGTACAAAAACAAAAAAGGGAACTTGAACGAATATCAGGCTTAACGCGTGAGGAAGCTAAAACGATCATTATAGACAAACTGGATCAGGAACTTATCCACGAAAGTGCTATCATGATCAAGGATAGTGAGAATCGTGCGAAAGAAGAAGCTGACAAGAAAGCGAAGGAAATTCTTTCGATAGCAATCCAGCGTTGTGCAGCTGACCATGTGGCGGAAACAACTGTTTCTGTCGTTAACCTTCCAAATGACGAAATGAAGGGTCGAATTATTGGCCGTGAAGGACGAAATATCCGTACACTAGAAACATTAACGGGAATTGATTTGATTATTGATGATACTCCTGAAGCTGTTATTCTATCAGGATTTGATCCTATTCGTCGGGAAACCGCTCGCTTAGCACTTGAGAAGTTGGTCCAAGATGGGCGTATCCATCCAGCACGAATTGAGGAAATGGTTGAAAAGTCTCGTCGAGAAGTAGATGAGTTTATTCGTGAAGTTGGTGAACAAACTACCTTCGAAGTAGGGGTTCATGGACTCCATCCAGATCTTATCAAAATTCTAGGTCGTTTGAAGTTCCGTACAAGCTACGGGCAAAACGTCTTAAAACATTCAGTGGAAGTAGCACAGCTTTCAGGCTTGCTCGCTGCCGAATTAGGTCAAGATGAAACATTAGCTCGCCGTGCAGGCTTACTTCATGATATTGGTAAAGCAATTGACCACGAAGTAGAAGGAAGCCATGTGGAAATCGGTGTGGAACTTGCGACAAAATACAAGGAACACCCGGTGGTAATCAATAGTATTGCCTCCCATCATGGTGATACAGAACCAACATCAATAATCGCAGTTCTAGTTGCCGCTGCTGATGCCTTATCAGCGGCAAGACCAGGTGCACGTAGTGAAACACTTGAAAACTATATTCGTCGCTTAGAAAAGTTGGAAGAAATTTCTGAGTCCTATGAAGGGGTTGAAAAATCCTTCGCCATTCAAGCTGGTCGAGAAGTGCGTATTATTGTCAGACCGGATGCGGTTGATGATCTTGCTGCACATCGATTAGCACGCGATATTCGTAAGCGTATTGAAGAAGAACTCGATTACCCAGGACATATTAAAGTAACGGTTATCCGTGAGACACGGGCAGTAGAATATGCAAAATAAAGCGGTGCTACTGCACCGCTTTATTTTTTTGGTAACTTCTTAGTGATTAAATTAAGTGTGAATGTGATACAATTTAAACAACACTAATTTTTATTGACGAAAGGGAAAAAATGAATCTTCTATTTATTGGCGATGTTGTCGGCTCACCAGGCCGTGACATGGTGAAAGAATACTTACCTAAATTAAAAGAAACATATCGACCACATTTAACTATTATAAATGGTGAAAATGCAGCGGGTGGCAAAGGGATTACAGAAAAAATCTATCGCGAATTTTTGGGCTTAGGTGCACAGGCTATAACACTAGGAAACCATACGTGGGATAATCGAGAGATTTTTGAATTTATTGATACAGCAAAAAATATGGTTAGACCAGCAAATTTTCCAGAAGGAACACCTGGTAAAGGGATGGCTTTTTTTAAAGTAAATGATTTAGAAGTTGCCGTTATTAATCTACAGGGTCGAACCTTCATGGCACCCTTGGACTGCCCTTTTAAAAAGGCTGACGAATTAGTTGAGATAGCAAGGGAAAGAACCCCGTTTATTTTTGTGGATTTTCATGCGGAAGTAACGAGTGAAAAACAGGCAATGGGGTGGTATTTAGACGGAAGGGTTTCTGCTGTTGTAGGAACACATACACATGTCCAGACTGCTGATAGCCGGGTTTTGCATGGTGGGACAGGCTATTTATCCGATGTAGGCATGACAGGGCCATATGATGGCATTCTAGGGGTAGAAAGAGATGCTGTCCTTAAAAGGTTTCTAACGAGTATGCCAGTACGGTTTGAAGTAACCACAGGTGGTCGAAATCAGCTGAGTGCGGTCTCCATTGAACTCGATCGTAAAACGGGATTCACCAAAAAAATTACCCCAATCTTAATAAATGATGACCATCCATTTTACACGTAAGAGCAAATGTTCATTTGCTCTTTTTTTTTTTGGAAAACACTTTAAATCAGCTCCTTTTTTGTCCAAGCCGGAATATGTCTTTTAACAACTGAATATAGTAGCAGTGGAATGTTATAACCTGATTTGTTCATGAAACTAACTCATGCGGAATCGGGATTTTCTAAGGAGGAGCTAGAAATGGATATATTAAAAGTTTCAGCAAAATCTAATCCTAATTCTGTAGCTGGTGCACTTGCCGGAGTTCTGCGTGAAAGAGGTACAGCTGAGATACAGGCGATTGGTGCGGGTGCATTGAATCAAGCCGTTAAGGCAGTAGCAATCGCTCGAGGATTTGTAGCACCTAGCGGAGTGGATTTGATTTGTATCCCTGCATTTACTGATATTTTAATTGATGGGGAAGAACGCACAGCTATTAAACTAATTGTTGAACCTCGTTGAAAGAGATAGACTCTTTTAAGGAAAAAAACAAAAAGTGTTATATCTCTACCTGCTTGTTTACACAAGTGGGTTTTTTTATGTAGTAATACACTAGTTAAAATGCTATTCTGATATATAACTAACTTTTAGTTGCATAATACTATTAAATATTTTTTTTAAAGTGAAAAATATTGGAAAACTGCATTAGACCGCGTTTTTCTTGTCATGAATGGTCTGAATTTCTTCGAAATAAAAACTGCAAATTTCAAATAGTAAAAAAATATTCATATTTTAGACAATATTTGGTGCCAAAGGGTTGCAATTTTAGGTGCAAGGGTCTAAAATTGTAAGCGTTTAGTACATATCCATAATCCAAATGTTTGGTCCGTTTAGTAAAAAAAAGACGAATTTCTAGGGGATTAAATGGAAAAGTGCTACGCTAATATATGAAACAAAATACTTTTTTTTACATATCCAAAGGGGTGTAAGTAATGATCAATCAACTTTCATGGAAAGTTGGAGGACAACAAGGGGAAGGTATTGAAAGTACAGGCGAAATCTTTGCAATCGCAATGAATCGGCTTGGATATTACTTGTATGGTTATCGTCATTTTTCATCACGAATTAAAGGCGGTCATACCAATAACAAAATCAGGGTTAGTACGACAGAAGTTCGTTCAATTTCTGATGATCTTGATGTCCTTGTATCCTTTGACCAAGAAACAATCGATGTAAATTACAAAGAGCTTCATAGTAAAGGGATAATTCTTGCTGATGCTAAATTCAATCCGAAGAAACCAGTAGATACGGAAGCAAATTTGTTTGCGGTTCCATTCACTGAAATCGCTACTGAGTTAGGGACTTCTTTGATGAAAAACATGGTCGCAATTGGGGCAACCTCTGCAGTCTTAGACCTTGATATTCATGTATTTGAAGAAGTAGTTCGCGAGATTTTCGGGAAAAAAGGCGATCAAGTTGTTTTGAAGAATATGGATGCCATTAAAGCTGGCTATGATTATATGAAGGAAAAACTGAAAGCTGACATCGAAACAATGCAGCTTTACAAAGCAGATGGCAAGAAACGGATGTTTATGATTGGTAACGATGCGATTGCCCTTGGGGCCATTGCAGGAGGTTGCCGTTTTATGGCTGCTTATCCAATCACACCAGCCTCTGAAATTATGGAATACTTAATTAAAAACCTTCCTGCACTGGGTGGTACAGTTATTCAAACAGAAGATGAAATTGCTGCCTGTACGATGGCGATTGGTGCAAACTACGCTGGCGTTCGCGCAATCACTGCTTCTGCTGGACCTGGTTTATCCTTGAAAATGGAAGCAATTGGCCTTTCAGGTATTACTGAAACACCGTTGGTTATTGTTGACACACAACGTGGTGGACCCTCAACAGGATTACCAACCAAACAAGAACAATCTGACCTAATGGCAATGATTTATGGAACACATGGTGAAATTCCAAAAATTGTAATGGCGCCAAGTACGGTCGAAGAAGCATTTTATGATACTGCAGAAGCTTTTAATTTAGCTGAAGAGTATCAATGTCCTGTTATTATTTTATCAGACCTACAATTATCTTTGGGTAAACAAACGGTTGAACCATTAAACTTTGCTAAAGTTGAAATCAGACGCGGAAAATTGATGTCAAGTGAAATCCCAGAAAGAGAAAACAAGGCGTATTTCAAACGTTATGAAGTAACGGAAGATGGAGTATCGCCGCGTGTTATCCCTGGTATGAAAAATGGTATTCATCACGTAACCGGTGTTGAGCATGATGAAACTGGTAAACCATCAGAATCGGCTCCAAACCGAATTGCTCAAATGGATAAACGCTTTCGCAAGGTTGAAAATATTCGTTTTAACATGCCTGTTTATAAAAATGTAGTGCATGAGAATCCAGACGTACTTTTTGTTGGTTTTAACTCTACTCGTGGTGTCATTGAGGAAGCAATGGTTCGCTTGGAAAAGGATGGTATAAAGGTAAATCATGCCCATATTCGCTTGATTCATCCATTCCCTACGGATGAAATGCTTCCGCTTGTAGAGTCAGCGAAAAAAGTAATTGTTGTGGAAAACAATGCAACGGGACAATTAGCCAATATTATTAAAATGAATGTAGGACATGCTGAAAAGATTATTAAACATTTAAAATATGACGGTAATCCATTCCTACCACACGAAGTTTATTCAAAATGTAAGGAGTTGTTCTAAATGGCCACTTTTAAAGAGTTTCGTAACAATGTTAAACCGAACTGGTGCCCTGGCTGTGGCGACTTCTCCGTACAAGCGGCAATGCAACGTGCGGCAGCAAATGTTGGCCTTGAACCTGAAAACTTAGCAGTAGTTTCTGGGATCGGCTGTTCTGGTCGTATCTCGGGGTATATTAATTCCTATGGTTTCCATGGTATCCATGGCCGTTCGCTCCCGATTGCTCAAGGTGTCAAAATGGGTAATCGTGATTTAACAGTTATCGCTTCGGGTGGTGATGGTGACGGTTATGCGATTGGCATGGGTCATACCATACATGCTATCCGTCGTAATGTTGATATCACCTACATTGTTATGGATAATCAAATTTATGGTTTAACAAAAGGGCAAACTTCTCCGCGGTCAGCCGTTGGATTTAAAACAAAATCTACGCCGATGGGGTCAATTGAACAATCCATTTCACCGATGGAAATGGCTTTAACAGTAGGTGGAACGTTTGTTGCACAAAGCTTCTCTACTGATTTAAAAGATCTAACATCTTTAATTGAGGCTGGTATCAGACACAAAGGATTCTCGTTAATCAATGTATTCAGCCCATGTGTAACATATAATAAGGTCAACACCTATGACTGGTTTAAAGAAAATCTAACGAAGCTAAGTGATATTGAGGGCTATGATCCAGCAAACCGTGAAAATGCGATGCAGACCTTAATGAAGCATAATGGCCTTGTTACAGGACTTATTTACCAAAACACTGAGCGTAAGTCCTATCAAGAATTGATTACTGGTTACTCGGAGACTCCGTTAGCGACTGCGGATCTTAACCTTGATCAAAGCTACTTTGATAAATTAGTTTCAGAGTTTTTATAATGAAAGTTGGGAATCCCGTGGAATTTACTTCCACGGGATTTTTCTACTAGGAAAGATAGATAATTAGTTTGACTTTGAGAATTGTCTAGCTAAAGCGCCCGTTCTGTTAGTGTACTTCGCTCTTCTCCCGATGATAACTAAACATGGGAACATATCACTCTTTCTTAGTTCTGATATTCACTAGGGAGCACTCAAATCAGTCGTGTGATTGTGCTTTTCTACCGAATTAGCACCAGTGATTTCTATTGTTTTCAAACAAGTAAACCTTTATACTATTATAATGTGCAGATAATGCCCAAAGACTCAAAAGACTTACAGCACAGCTGAAATTATCATGATTAAAATTAATAGAAGTAATCGGTAACGTTCAATGAAAGGGGATTATGAACACATGAATGAAAAACAACGGTTAGAAGGTCAACAAGTTGAGACTAATTCTTCGGACAGAAAATCCGCAAAGGATTACAGCAAATACTTTGACCAAGTAATTACCGCGCCTTCATTAATTGAAGCAAAGAAACGTGGCAAAGAAGAAGTAATGTATCATAACGACTTTAGCATTCCTGAAGAATTCAGGGGGATGGGTAAGGGTCGTAAATTTTATATCCGTACGTATGGCTGTCAAATGAACGAACATGATACAGAAGTGATGGCAGGAATCTTTTTGGCACTAGGGTATGTGCCAACAGATAGCACGGAGGATGCACACGTCATTCTCTTAAATACATGTGCTATCCGCGAGAACGCAGAAAATAAAGTGTTTGGTGAACTCGGCCATTTAAAGCCCTTGAAATTGGAAAGGCCTGACTTACTTATCGGTGTTTGTGGATGTATGTCACAGGAAGAATCTGTTGTGAATAAGATTCTAAAAACCTACAACCAAGTTGATATGATTTTTGGTACACATAATATCCACCGCTTACCAAATATATTGCAAGAAGCATACATGTCAAAAGAGATGGTTGTCGAAGTGTGGTCTAAAGAAGGTGATGTTATTGAAAATCTTCCAAAAGTCCGCCGAGGAAAAATTAAAGCGTGGGTAAACATTATGTATGGCTGCGATAAATTCTGTACGTATTGTATCGTACCTTTCACCCGTGGGAAGGAACGGAGCCGTCGACCAGAAGAAATTATCCAAGAAGTACGTAACCTTGCTGCACAAGGCTACCAAGAAGTTACTCTCCTTGGCCAAAACGTAAATGCCTATGGCAAAGATTTAGAGGGCGTTACCTATCGACTTGGTGAACTGATGGATGAATTGCGAAAAATCGATATCCCACGGATTCGTTTTACAACAAGCCATCCGCGTGATTTTGATGATCATCTGATTGAAGTGATTGCCAAAGGCGGTAACTTAATGGATCATATCCATTTACCAGTTCAATCGGGATCAACTGACGTCCTAAAAATAATGGCTCGTAAATATACAAGAGAAGAATATTTAGAGCTCGTCAGGAAAATTAAGTTAGCCATTCCCAATGTCGCTTTGACAACAGATATTATTGTTGGGTATCCGAACGAAACGGATGAACAGTTTGAAGAAACAATGTCCCTCTTCCGTGAAGTAGGTTTTGAATTGGCATATACATTCATTTACTCTCCAAGGGAAGGAACACCTGCTGCGAAAATGGAGGATAACGTTCCATTGGAAGTGAAGAAAGAACGCCTACAACGATTAAATGCCCTTGTGAATGAGCTCTCTTTAGAAGCGATGAAAAAGCATGAAGGTCAAATCCTTGATGTTCTTGTTGAAGGAGAAAGTAAGAAAAACTCCGACGTCCTTGCTGGGTATACATCTAAGAGTAAACTGGTAAACTTTGTTGCGCCTAATACGGCAATTGGTAAAATTGTAAAGGTCAAAATTACCGATGCAAGAACTTGGTCATTAAACGGAGAAATGGTCGAAGAACTAAAACCAGTAGAGGTGAAGTAAATTGGCAAAGTATACAAAAGACGATATCGTCGCTCGTGCAGTGGATTTAGCTAGGATGATTGCTGAGACAGAAGAAGTTGATTTTTTCAAACGAGCAGAATCACAATTAAATGATAATAAAAAAGTGCATACATTAATTTCTGACATAAAGGGATTGCAAAAGCAGGCTGTAAACCTTCAGCATTATGGAAAACCAGAAGCATTAAAAAAGGTAGAAGCAAAAATAACGTCTGTTGAACAAGAATTGGATGAAATACCAGTCGTTCGGGATTTCAAGCAATCCCAATTAGAAGTGAATGAATTACTGCAAATTATAGCCTCAGCCATTTCAAATACGGTTACCGATGAAATCATTATTTCAACGGGTGGAGATGTATTGATGGGTGAGACAGGTTCAAAAATGAAAAACGGTGGGTCTTGTGAAGGCCACGACGATCACGATAATTAATGTGTTGAGCCAGGTTTCTAACGAAGCCTGGTTTTTTATTTTACCAAAAAACTCACTCACCTTTCCTCTCCCCTGGAATTTCCATCCTTCAAAGTACAGACTTTGCAAGGCACATACACCAAAAACCCGCATAAAATGAACTATGACTAAACTTTTAACCAGTATTATCAAAAATATATTTCACACCAGTCTACAAATTAGCATACGATGAAATGAAACCGAAATGAGGAGGGTTCGCGCGAAATGGGAGAATACAGAGAGATAATTACAAAGGCCGTAGTAGCGAAAGGGCGTAAATTCACCCAGTCCAATCATACAATTAGCCCGGCGCACAGTCCAACAAGCATTCTAGGCTGTTGGATCATCAACCATAAATACAACGCGAAAAAGGTCGGCAAGACAGTAGAAATACACGGTTCATATGACATTAATGTTTGGTACTCATTTAATGATAATACCAAGACAGAAGTGGTTACTGAGCGTGTGCAATATACTGATGTCATAAAGTTAAAGTATCGCGACAATGACTGCCTTGATGACAATGAAATTTGTGCCAAGGTACTGCAACAGCCTAATTGCTGTGAAGCTGTCATCTCCCCTAATGGCAATCGAATCATCGTCCATGTCGAAAGGGAATTCCTTGTCGAAGTAATTGGCGAAACCAAGGTTTGTGTTCGCGTCAGTTCTGAAGGGTGCAAGGACAATGATGAGGAATGGGGAATGGATGTAGACGACGAAGAATTTGAGGAGCTAAACCCAGATTTCTTAGTCGGATCAGAAGAAGAATAAAGACACTAGGAAGGTAATACTTCCTAGTTTTTTTCTGGATTATAGTCCGCTAAATTTTTCCGATTATGGAATTTTTAGATGATAAAAACAGCAAGCTATGTTTAGGAGGTGTTAGTATGGAGCCTAAACAACCTAGCAATAAAAGGCTGCCTAATTTTGATCAACAAAACGACAGAATTATCGCGGAAAGTTCACCCACGCCAATGTTAGTGATCAAAACAAATCTTGATCCAAAGGATGCTGCTGAAAATAACCCGTATTATCAAAATGCCGCAGTTAAAAACCCGAAAGCATTGAAGGATTATTTTGAGGAGTAAGTCAAGCCAGGATTTATTCCTGGCCTTTTTTCCATTCTGGTTCTAATAAGGATAAGACATACGTATCGTGAAATTGATCATTTTGCCTGATATAGCCACGAAGTAATCCTTCTTTCATGAAACCAAGCTTGATAAGTAACTTTATTGATGCCTCATTTTCGGGATAAACCATGGCCCCAATTCGATATAAATCCAGCTGATTAAAACTAAAGCAAAGTACTTCTTTAATTGCTTCTGAAGCATAACCCATTCTCCAAAAAGACGAATGGAGTTCATAGCCAAGTTCTGCGCGTTTATTTTTTAGCTGTAATCCATTAAGACCAACAGTTCCGATGATTCTTTGATTTTCCTTTAGCTTAATTCCCCAACGGATACCACGTTTTTCAAGAAAGTTCTTGTGGAACATATCAATTAATTGAGTAGCTTCGACCTGTAACGAGAACCGGTTGGTCCCATAAAACCGAGTCACTTCTTCTAATGATAAAATCTCAAATAGGTAATCTGTATGTTTATGCGTTATTTCAATTAACTTAAGTCTTTTCGTTTCTAAAATAGGAAAATTCACGCTATTCCTTCTCTCACCAAGTAAATGTAGTTTAGTAACTTACGTTTCCTCTTTAGTGTATAACGTGTAAAATTAAAAGAAAAGAAATACTTCTATTAAGTGGAGCTACACTATAGCGTTGGTCCCTATAAAAGGACTAGGATAGGAAAAATTAACGGGTAGCACTACTTAATATGGTTGAACTTTTATCGTTTCATCAAATAAACAATGTGAAACCATTACTATGCATTAGTAAAAAGGCCGAATCCAAATGTGCATGGGCAGTACATATTTTATCTTCACATATCTTAATTCTAACTGAATGTTACAGCTTAGAGTTGAATCTAAGTCAGTAGCAAATTATGATTTATATAATAAAAAATTAAAAGGTAAACGAATATAAAAAACTCTTAACTTAATTGAGAGATTAAAAACTACTTGGTAATAGCATGAAAATGAAAGGGGGGTGGTGGCAAATGAAGTTATCGCAGTATAGAGCATTGATAGAAAACCAATTATTGCCACAAATACGATTAACCACGACCAGCCCATTTGATCCTATTATTGTAAACAACCATTCAATTTCTTGGAAAACTATCGGAAGCGGCAACTATGCAGGTGTATTTTCACATGCCTCCAATCCAGAGAAAGTAGTTAAAGTATATGGACGCAATCCAGAGGAGCTTAAAAAGGAAATTGAAGTTTATAAAAAATTAGGGAACCATGAAACCTATTCCACTCTATATGATTATGGAGAAAATTACTTAATTTTAAAAAGGCTAGAAGGGATTACCTTATTTGATGCGGTGGTCAAGGGGATACCCATCCCAGAGGCAGTCATTAAGGATATCGATGCTGGTTTGGAATACGCACGATCAGTCGGATTGAATCCCTTTGATGTGCATGGTAAAAATGTTGTCATGTATGAGGAGCGGGGATATATCGTTGATGTCTCGGATTTTTATAAACAGGGCTATTGCCATAAGTGGAGTGATTTGAAAAAGGGATATTATAAGATATATCAACCGTATCTTCTTAAATACCATCCTTCGATTCCTTTTTTTATCGTTAACTGGATTCGAAAAGGATATAGGGCATACCGGAGAATGAAAAAAATTAGGGATTAAGTTAATCGTGAAAAATAAATTATCCTTGTGGAATCAATACTGAGAAAAATCTAGTTTATACGAGTAATAACTCTTCATTTACTTTTCTTAGATAATGAAATAGGACGATATTGGAGTTCAGGAACATGAAATATCAATCGGTTAGTGTTAAAATAGTAAGGGTATATTTTATGAAAAGTAAAATAATGTAGTTTTCCATTTTTTTCAGGAGGGGTAATGTAATGGAGGATCGTCAATTTCGAAACGCAATGGGTAAATTTGCAACAGGGGTAACTGTTGTGGCAACAGAAGTGGATGGAGAAGTACATGGGATGACGGCAAATGCTTTTATGTCTGTGTCACTTAATCCGAAACTAGTGGTCGTCTCAATAGCAGAGAAAGCACAAATACGTGAAAAAATAAAACATAGCAAAACCTTTTCGGTCAATATACTTGCAGGTGACCAGCAAGAACTATCGATGATTTTCGCGGGACAGGTGAAAAATCATCAAGAAGTAGTGTTTGACCAACTTTCTGGGATACCTGTATTGCCAGGTGCTATTGGCCAAATTGCTTGCGAAGTAACGTCAGAGCATGTTGAAGGTGATCATACGCTGTTCATCGGTAGAGTAATAGATATTCAGCTTGAAGATGCTGAGCCACTTATTTATGTTAATGGGAAGTATCGGTCTTTACTTGAAGAATAAGCTTTTTTAAATAAGGTATAAACAAGAGGGTGTTCCCGAGTGAAAATAGGGACACCCTCTTGTTTATTATTATGGATAATGTGATGAGATTGACAATCTATGTTCCAACTTTCCAGGCCTTATGCGATTGCTATACTCTTTTATAAGCAGCACGTAAGATTTCCGCAAGTTCCCTTGTGAGTGGACGCTTAGGATTGACGTTAGTGTCTGGATCATTAAAGGCATGTATGGCTAAAACGTCAATCAAATTTTCATAGTCTGTTTGGTCAATACCGCATTCTTCAATGGACATTGGCATATCAAGTCCTTTTGCCAGGTTTGCGATTGCATTAATCAGGCTGTCGATTCCTTCCTCCGTTGTCGTGGCTGGTAATCCAAGCATTTTTGCGAGCTCGGCATATCGTTGGTCTGCTATATAGTGACTATAGCCAGCGAAGGGTGTGAATTTAGTTGGTCTTCTTGCATTAAAACGAATCACATGTGGCAAGAAGATAGCATTTGCACGTCCATGTGCAATATGGAACTCAGCTCCGAGCGCATGTGCAAGGCTATGGTTAATTCCTAAATAGGCATTGTTGAAGGCCATTCCTGCCATTGTAGATGCATAGTGCATTTTCTCGCGGGCAAGTTCATCGAAACCATTTTGATATGCTTTTGGTAGGTACTCAAAAACGAGTTGAATTGCTTTGATGATTTGTCCATCTGTAAATTCGTTGGCGACAACTGACACAAATGCTTCAAGTGCATGGGTTAAAACATCCATACCAGTGTCAGCCGTAATATTTTTTGGTACCGTCATGGCAAATTGAGGATCAATGATCGCCACATCAGGTAAAAGCTCAGGGTCGGAAAGTGGATATTTTATATTTGCCTGCTTATCGCTGATAACCGCAAAGGATGTGACCTCCGAACCTGTGCCAGAAGTGGTCGGAATTGCAATTAGCTTTGCTTTGCCACGAAGCAACGGATAGGTGACCACCCGTTTTCTTGGATTTAAGAATTTCTGCTTTAAGGCAGTGAAATCCGTCTCAGGGTGTTCGTAAAAAAGCCACATGCCCTTAGCTGCATCAAGGACAGATCCTCCTCCAAGAGCAATAATAACATCTGGCTGGGAATGCCTCATAAGTGCCGCACCCTTCATGACGGTTTCAATGCTTGGATCAGGTTCTACTTCTGAATAAATATCATATTGGATAAAATCCGGTCGTTTTTTTAGATAATGGAGCACCTTTTCAACATATCCGTTTTTCATCGAGCTAGGACTAGTAACAATGAATGCCTTTGTAATGCCAGGTATTACCTCCAAAGCTGAGATAGAATTCTTTTTATAGTAGATTTGTGGTGGTGTTCTTAATATTTGAGCATTGACTTTTCTTTTTGCTACCTTCTTAATGTTAATTAAATTTAGGGCACCAACATTCGTAGATACAGAGTTTCCTCCATATGTTCCACAGCCAAGCGTAAGCGTTGGCAGAAGATCATTGTAGACATTTCCAGTCGCCCCTTGCGCTGCAGGGGTATTGACAAGAATCCGCCCTGCTCTCATTCGCATAGCGTACCTTTCAATGATGCTTTGGTCAAAAGTATGAATGGATGCGGTGTGGCCGAGTCCGCCATACTCTAAGGTTTCTTCCGCTAACCTTAAGCCTTCCTCAACACTATTTGCTTTGTAACAAGCAAGAATTGGGCTTAATTTTTCGCAGGAAAGTGGGTAAAGCGGCCCTACTCCCTCTAATTCAACTACTAATATCTTCGTTTCAAATGGGACTTTTATTCCAGCCATTTCAGCAATCTTAAACGCAGGCAATCCAACAATCATGGGATTGAGGGAAGAGGTTTCTTCCTTAATCGCAATTTTTTCTAATTGAAGCTTTTCTTCATCATTAAGAAAATAACAGTTATTCGCAATCATTTCCGTGATTACTTCGGTATATATTTCTTTATCGATAATGAGCGCTTGCTCGGAGGCACAAATCATGCCGTTATCATATGTTTTTGATAAAAGTAAATCTTGGACCGAGCTCTTGATGTTTGCTGTTTTCTCAAAATAGCAGGGCACATTCCCAGGACCGACACCTAAAGCAGGTTTGCCTGAGCTGTACGCAGCTTTAACCATGCTAGACCCACCAGTTGCAAGGATGAGCGAGACCTTGGGATGTTTCATCAATGCCTGTATGCCATCAAGTGTGGTGGTATCCAACCACTGAATGCAATTTTCGGGAGCACCAGCTTTAACGGCAGCATCTCTGAGAAGAGTAGCAGTAGCTTTCCCAGACTTCTGCGAGACTGGATGAAATGAAAAGATAATTGGATTTCTGGTTTTCAAACTGATGAGTGATTTATAGATTACTGTAGAAGTTGGATTCGTGACAGGAACCAGAGCGGCAATGACGCCAACAGGCTCAGCAATTTCAAAGGTTCCTTCATGCTCATCTTCACTAATAATTCCAACTGTTTTTAGGTTTCTTATGCTGTTGTAGATCATCTCAGTCGCAAACATATTTTTGGAAATTTTATCCTCGAATATCCCCTTTTTTGTTTCCTCAACGGCCAATCTTGCTAGATGCTCGTGGTTTTCAAGTGCAATCAGAGCCATTTGTTTGACGATTTCATCAACCATTTCTTGATTAAAGCTCCGAAATTCCACTAACGCCTGTGCTGCTTTGATGGCTTGACTATCAACCATCGCCGCTGTTTTCTTTTGTTCTAGTAATCTTTCTTCTACTACCATAGTCTTTCCTCCCCATATAAAAAACTCTTTTGCCCCGTACTGTCTTAAAATATAGCAATGAATATCGAAGAAATTTGTAGAATATAGGAACTGTTTTCCTTTATTTTGTAAAAGTTCGGAAAAAGTTCAAAAAGGGCTTGGAAATTTGATGACAAACCAGTTTGAATAAAAATGGTATTTTAGAATTATTAGAAAATAGTGTGCTTTGAAATTAGTTAGAAGTAAGTCTGCACAAATTATTGTACAATTACGAGTAGAACCACATCAAAACATGAGTATCAAAATCACTGAAAGGTTGGACAATATGAAAATAATAGCTGTAATCCTGAGTTTTATTCTAATTTTCATCTCGGGTTGTGGATCATCCAAAAACGTAACTGTGGAGCTCTCCACACCTAAAACGTTTACCCCGGGAAAATCATTTGATGTGCTAATAAAAGTTGTAGACACGCTGGGAAATCCAATAAAGGGTGCAAAAGTAATGGCTAATTTGACTATGAAAAATATGGATCATGGAACTATTCCTATGGTAGCGGAAGAAATAGGGGATGGTGAGTATATTGGAACCGTTAGTTTGTCAATGAATGGTGATTGGGTGGCTTCTATTAGGGTTAAACATGATGGGGGAACATTCGAGGTAGAAAAGGAGTTCAGTGTCGAAGTAAAAACGGTAGAAAATGACCATAAAGGCACAAATGGAAATGCATGATTTACTAACAGCAGAATAAATTGCTTAAGATTAATATTTTTCTACATAGAAATAAAAGACCCACTTGAGTGAGCCTCTATTACTATATCCTCGTCAAATGTATAGGATGAAAAAAATCGAGGGGCTTGTCCACCTCACGACAGTTGTTGATTTGCGAGCATAATTCCGAAATCACCAAGATTCTATTCAGTAAATGAAATGGGGGAACCTGTTGAAGTATGCTGATTAACCCAGTCAAGCGATATTTTTGAAACTGCATTCCAGTCTGGTATATGTGCTCTATGTTTTTCCACCCAACCCATACAATAGTGCGGGTCTATGTTCTTTTCGTAACATTGTGCTAAGAATGACTGAATTGTCGTTTCCGTACAGTTTTGCCATGATCCACAAGTTTTTTCCCAAACGTTTTCCATTTTACTATCAAGTTCATTAGACATATTGGATTCCTCCGATGTATTAAGTTTAGATGATGTCATAAAAAAAGTATGTCCATGGTAAACAAAAACATACAGTTCTATTGAAATTCAGTAATAACAGACGGAAGCCGTCACTTTTTTTTGCACATCTTAAGTCGATGTTATTTTCACCTTAGACCAGTTAATACATAGTCATGACATGATTAGCTAAGTTTACGTGTTGAAAGAGGAGTGGGACTAATTTTTCCCATCATGATGCCTTTTATGTGGTATGCTAGGTTATTCCTTTTGAAGGAACAACAGGAAAGAAGAATTATTAGTAGTTTTATCATGTGTATGTTACCTATAAGGTAATTCTATTTTCATGAGAGTGAATTCCTTCCATTAATAAATGATAATTGCTATTAAATTGAAGCTCTATTAATGATAATATAATAGATATTCATTTATTGTTAAGCAATCAAAAGGTATTTCTCCCTTTAAAGGATCAATAGTGATGATAATTTACTAGAATCATTTATACTAATGTGGCAATCACAATGAATACGTTTATGAATGGAAAGGACAAGAGTGGAGAAGATGGGATTACCAGAAAAACAATCAAAAAACCAAATGGCTTTACTAGATTTAAAATCAAAGGGGCATTTTAATTTTTTCCGAGATGTAACGAGTCAAAACATATCTTCTGGGCTGATTTCTAGTACCTTGGTGATGACAGGACCTGCATTAATTATTTTAGAAGCTGCATCTTCAGGCAATTTTACAGATCAGCAAACGATCAACTGGATGTTTGCTGTCTATTTTTTTGGTGGAATCTTTGGTATTCTCATGTCGTTGTTGTATCGTATGCCAATAACTGGAGGTCACTCAATTTCAGGAGTAGCTTTTTTAGCCACTGTGACAGCTCATTTTACTTATCCAGAGCTTATCGGTGGGTATGTGATGTCAGGTTTGATAATATTTATTATCGGAATGTCCGGATTATTTACGAGAATTATTAAATGGGTTCCAATCGAAGTGATTTCGGCAATGCTAGCCGGATTGGTCGCCAGTTATGTTGTTCAAATTGTCCCTTCGGTTAAAGCAATGCCACTGATAGGCGGGGCATCCCTACTTGTATTTTTCATTTGTTCGAGATTTAGTAAACGTATCCCAGCAGTTATGGTGGCAGTTATTGTTGCCTTCCTTGCATTATTATTGACTGAGAATCTCAACATGGAAGCTAAGGGAATAGCCTTTTTCTTACCTTCCCTGCAAATGCCTGAATTTTCGTGGCTGGGGATGCTAACACTTGCTCTCCCACTTGCGATGCTGATTCTAAGTAACGATGCGGCACCAGGTGTAGGGGCGTTAGAAAGTACCGAATTTGACCCACCCATTCGCAATATCGTTTCCTTTAGTGGCCTTTTTTCATTAATGGCTGGCTTTTTTGGCGGACAAAGTGCCAATATCGCTGGTATGATGACAGCTATCTGTGCTGACAAAGACACAGGAGCCAAATCAAAACGATATATCGCTTCCTTATTGTCGGGAATCATTACTATGTTTTTTGGGATTTTTGCCTGGAAGATTGTACCCTTTATTCAATCTCTACCTCAGGCTTTTGTTGCTCTACTAGCTGGTTTTTCTCTAATCGGTGTGCTTATTTCTAGCTTACAGAAGGGATTTTCGGAAAATCGCTATCGATTAAGCGCCTTATCTGCATTTCTTGTTGCTTTGTCACAAGTATCCTTCCTAAACATAAGTGCTCCTGTTTGGGCACTGGTAATTGGGGCAATTGTAGCAAAAACAGTAGAAAAATAACCTGTCGATAAAGTGGTTTTTGAATATAAAAACAACTCCGCTTCTGTCTTTGCCCGATGGGTCTCGACAGTAAGTGGATTTTTTTTAGTAAAAATTAAAGACCTCTCATTTGAGAGGCCCTAGTATGTTGTTGATAGTAAGCAATTAGAAGATAGTCCACTTTATTCGTTTTCTTTTTGAAATAAAACCATGAAGTCGCTGAAAGCTTTACAGGATTCATATGGAACAGAGTTGTATATAGATGCGCGGCATCCTCCAACAGACCGATGACCGTTCACACCGACAAATCCTTCTTTTTTGGCTTCTGCTAAGAATTTTTTCTCCAATTCCTCGTCTTTTAAACGGAATGTTATGTTCATGTTAGAACGGCTTCCCACTTCAGCATGGCCAATAAAAAAAGAATTGCTTTGGTCGATGGCATCATAAATAAGGTTTGCTTTGTCCTCATTCCGTTTGGTTAGCTCATTTATTCCGCCTAATCCTTTTATCCATCCTAGCACTTCACCAAGCATATAAATTCCAAAGGTTGGTGGTGTATTATACAAAGAGTTGTTTTTTGAGTAAGTGCTGTACTTTAACATAGTCGGAATGTTAGGATTGGCTTTTTCAATCATGTCCTTGCGGATGATCACCACAGTTACACCTGAAGGACCAAGATTCTTTTGGGCACCGGCGTAAACTAAAGCAAATTGGCTGACATCAAATGGCTTGGAGAGAATATCACTAGACATATCTGCAATCAAGGGAACATCTCCTGTATTAGGATATTCCTTCCATTGCGTGCCGTAAATGGTATTATTCGATGTGAGATGCAAATAGGCATCGGTAGGACTGTATTGCAATTCATCCAATTGAGGGATGCGACGATATTGACTGTCTTTTGTGCTGCTTACTTGATAAGGGTTACCGAATAATTTTGCCTCGGAAAATGCCTTTTCAGACCAAGAACCCGTCATAATATAGCCTGCTTTTTCCTCCTGCTTCAAAAAATTCATTGGAATCATTGAAAACTGGAGACTTCCACCACCTTGTAAAAAAAGCACTTCATAGTCTTCAGGGATTGAGAGCAATTCCTTTATGAGGGCAATCGCCTGATTATGTACTTCTTCATATGCACCACTACGATGGCTAAGCTCCATAACCGACATACCAGTACCTCGAAAATCAATGAGTTCCTGTTGGGCTTTTTCAAGAACAGCAAGTGGAAGGGCGGACGGCCCTGCGTTAAAATTATGAGCACGTTTAACGAGTTGTTTCATTTTACACACTCCCTGTCTTTTTTTATTTAATTGAATATAACATATTTTTGAACAATTTAGATAAAAACACGTTAAAAAATTAATTTGTTTCTACAAGTCAGTAACTAGCAAATACAATTATCATTTCTTGAGAGTAGGTTGGGAAAATAACCTGTGTACTCTTAAAACATTTAGTATGTCTTAGTGATTAAGGTATTATAAACATCAATCCAAACTTAAAAACCAATATTAATCATAAATCACTAACACGGGTTTAAAGGGATTTTATTGTATATTTCTTGCCTTCTCAACAAATAGTAGGAAAGTTAGAAAGGGGAGATAGAATGACGAAAAATAAAAAAGCTCCAGATATTGTTGAACAACCTTACATGTCAACAGGCACTACAGAAGCTGGATTTGAAAAGGATACTAAGAAGTCAAAACTAGCGAGTAAACCTAAAATTGGAGAGACAATCGTTGGAGATGACGGAATAACTGGTCGAATTAGATAGTCATCCTACCAACTCTAGACTACTTCTATTCAGGAGATGAAGCGAATGAAAACAAAGGATAACTTTTTAGAGGGAGCCAAAGTGACAAAAGATAATCAAATATATGGAAGACCTAATAGTAAGAGGAAGAATGGAACTGGTGACTCACCAAATGATAATGTTGATAAGAATAAAAATGAACGTAACAGTTAGACTAGCAGCCATGAATTTCTTGGCTGTTTTTTAATTCATAATAGTATACCTTATTACACTACCGAATTGTATTAGTAAATTTCACATCAGGTGAAATAAATGAGCGATAAGAAGATAGTATCATCTGAAGAGGTATTAGGTCAGTCAATGATACATGGGAAAGGAGCTGCTAATGAAGATGGTCAATTTGTTTTAATCAGAATCAATGATGAAGAGACAGAATAATTAAGTTTCAAAGTAAATAAAAAAGGATCATTTTAGATGCCAAATGCTTACTTGAATAATTGGTGAAATCCCAGATAAGGAGATTGGTATGGACGAGCTGCCAGATAGCAGATTGATTTATTACAGGAAGTTAATATAATTTTGAACATATTCAATATTGTTGCTGATGTAAATTACGAATTTTATAGTCTTAAGTTAACTAGGTTCCCCATTCCTAAACTGGTATTGATGCCGATAAAGAACAAAAGTAGATTCAATAAAATTAGCTAAATGAGTGTATGGTTCCCTTATGTTTGATTCATTTGTGGGCCCAATCATAAGAATGCCCCAAATAATAGAATATCAGTGTATTAAAATACCTAAATTCTTACACGCGTTAAAATAAAAAAGTCCTTAGATAAGGGTTGTTATTGAACTAACGACAGGTTAGTTGCAAGGAATAACTTCCCTCCGTGTCGAAATTTATACTAATCAACTAAGGAGGAAAAGAACATGAGAGATTTGTTAGGGTATTTTCTTATAGCACAGGCAATTATTACGGGAATAATTGTGTATCCAATACATCAACTTTCCGATTCCATAAAAGCTTCCGCTGCTTATGTAGTCACTAAAGATGGACAATTGAGTTGGGGTATGGATTTTGGAATGCCGACATTTGCTTTATTTTTACTAATTGCAGTTGCAGGATTAGGGATGTTCTTGGTGGTAAAGAAAAAATAAACTTGAAGCTTGTTAAACTATGTATTATCTACACGGGCGAAATCTCTAAAAAATGACAGGATTGGGTAACTACGAGGGTTGTTGCTACAAGTCTAAGCCTGGGCATTAACACGGTATCGAGGACATAGGCTGCACCATTTCCTGTTATACGATTATGGTCGGTATTACTGTCGGCCTACCGGTTCCTTCTTTATAGTGAAATGAGTTGTTATCCTGGTCACGGATGATTTGACAATGGAAGATTCCAGACTTATACGCTCTGAAGTAGGGCCTCTTCTATTTGTATTCCTTCAGGCCACCATGATCGGGGGACAGTGGATAGGTTTGACGACAAGGTCAATAGAAAAGCATGGATATCCCAGGAAAGAAAGCACTGGACCGACTGAATATGAATATAATTCCAATAACCAGTTCCCGAAAGTAACAAAGCCGTATGGGGTCGTAATAGATTATGCATATGATGGGGGCACAAACGGATCAGCAAGACCATAAATGGAGTTGGATCTAATTCCGTTTATGAAGGCATCGAAGTAAGCAACGAAACAGATGCTTCAGTAAATGTTCATGTTAGCTATGTTTATGATGATAATGGCAGTCCGATTAGTGTTACTAAAGGAGGCAAGGTTTACAATTATCAAGACATGGGAAATAGTGACGTTGTTTAGTTGACCAACTCTAATGGAAATGGTGTCCCAAGTTACTCCTAGGATGTTTGGGGGATCGTGACAACAAAGACTGGAAAGAAGGGATTAGAATGGATAAAAAAATTGATTGGAGATTAACAAATCAAATAAATTATCTTTATGGAAAAGAATTAACATTAATGAATTATCAACTGAGGAAAGATTGAGACCATGACTATTGTGAATTATGTTGGGAAAAATTTATGAGTGAGGACCAAATTGGCTATGTCACTAGGGATATG
>JAIMAD010000116.1 GCA_023512145.1 Bacillus sp. (in: firmicutes)
GGACATTACAGGGCGAACAATCGAATTATTTGGGAATTATACGAACTTGTCAAGAGATCACCATGCAATCAAAAGAAGTGTCAACTGGCTTTTGAAAAATCAAGAAAAGGATGGTTCCTGGTATGGTAGGTGGGGGATTTGTTATCTTTACGGGACATGGGCGGCAATAACGGGTTTATTAGCGGTTGGGGTAAGCTCTAGCCAATCTTCAATCCAAAAGTCGGTTACCTGGTTACAGAGTATTCAAAATGAGGATGGCGGTTGGGGTGAATCATGCCATAGTGATAGTAAAAAAACATATGTCCCATTACATGCAAGTACATTGACTCATACCTCTTGGGCACTTGACGCCTTGATTTCTGCTTCAGGAAAACCAACCACGGAAATACGTAAGGGGATTACTTATTTATTAGCATCGCTTGAAAAGGATGACTGGACCACCACCTACCCAAAAGGACAAGGTATGGCGGGAGCCTTCTATATTCACTATCATAGCTATCGCTATATTTTCCCACTTTTAGCCTTGTCCCACTTCCAAAAGAAATTTGATTTTTAAGCAAAAACAGCGACGGGGTTTGCATCTCCGTCGATGTCTATTATTTGGGTAATAAAACAGCGAGTTCTTTATAGATCCCAACTATTTCTTCCGTTTTCATTCGAACCAGTCCACTCGATGATGGTGCAACGAAATCAATGATCCCTGAAACAATAGACCTCGATTGTCTCCCCCATGGAATTGCCTTCCTTCCACTGTATTGTTGATAGACACCCTTTCCCACAAAACAAACTACTTCAGGCTTAAAATGTTCGATCTTTTTCCTTAACACTTCTTTCCCTTCCTTGTACTCTTCCTTTGTAATTTCCACAGCAGCCTTCGTCGGCCTATGAACAATATTGGTAAAACCATATCCTAATTCTAAAAGCTTGGCATCTTCAGAAGCTTCATACTTTTTAGCGGTTAACCCTGCATCGAATAAAATTTTCCAAAAACGGTTATTTGAATTTGCATAATGGTGTCCTAGTTCACTTGATCGAATACTGGGATTAAAGCCGACAAACAAGATTTTTAATTCTTCCTTTAAGTGATCACTGATTGGGTTCATACTATTTCTCCCCTTTTTGTGTCCGCCTTCATACTTTTTCCAGACATACCAATTTTTATGTTTATTTATTTTCTTCTGCCTTTTTCAGTTTTTTTCAAAATTTTGGACTAAACTACATAAAAAAAGAGGTAAACAATGTGAACAAGTAGTGGAAAAGAGTAATGGTGGTATTTCCCCTCATCTTAACAGTATTTACGATTGGAACAAGTGTCAGCTCCGATGATAATCATAGGCATCGAGACGATGATAGTTTTCACAACAATCGCAAAACAAGATCTAACAAGATATAAACTATTGAATTTTTTAACCTATTTTAGATGATGCTGTTCACTGGGGGAAGAAGTAATTAGGCTTGCAAGCAGGCCAGTAATTGAGATAATAAGCAATGAATAAAAAAGTTTCATATCTTCAAGGAGGAGAAGTCCGGTTAATATGCAGACGGCATCCATCGCAAACATAATCACACCAACATTCACTTTTGACCTTTTGGCAATCAGCAGGGCAAGTAAATCCATGCCACCAGGGCTGATATGATTTCTTAACATTACCCCCACACCTATGCCATTAATCACAGCACCTAAAATGATACTGCTAATGATAGGCAATTGGATAGCTCCTTTTATTGGCATTAACACTTCAATCATGAAACCTGTAAAAATGGCTCCAATAAAACCATTAATAAAATAGATGGGGTCCGATTTATATGCGAACAGGTACACAGGTAAACTTAGTAAAATAAAGGTGATTCCTACATGAAAACTCAATAAATAGTTTAGTAACAGGCTCACACCTAAAAATCCGCCATTTATTAAATTCAACGGAAGAATAAAACCGTCTACGCCAATTGCAATCATGGTGCCCCCGAATCCAATAACAGCCAATTTTTTTAGCATATAATCATCCCTTGTCCAAATCCTTTATTACTACATATATGTTAGGATATCGAACTTCATTCGTTGGGATTGGATGAAGGAAAAAATAGAGCCGCAAAATTTTGCGGCCCCAAATCTGGATTAAAATGTAGTATAGACAGCTTCGCATTCTTCACCAGTTGGTTGATAAAACAGTGGAGCTTGAACCGTGACACAAACGGTTGATCATGCCATGTTTGCGGGCAATCACCAGGTGGCCTAAAATACCATAAACTGTATTTCGCCGACCTTCCCATGTTTCCTTCCCCTTCAGCATCTGGTTTGAGAAACCGTTCCATTAGATCTATATTCACATTTCTATCCTTAAGGATGCCTATCACTTCACCACTATTGTTGTTGCTTATTTCTTATTCTCGGAGGAGGAAGTGTTGACTAGTTAATAGACTACTTCATCAAGCTGACTATATAGCTGATTACGTTTATTTTCCAATTGTTCTAATTCATAATAAATGCTTTGCAGTAATTCAAGGTCCCTTTCAGCTGCAACCATTTGTTGTTTATACATATGGATTTCTGCTTCAATTTGTTCAATTTCCTGTTCAATTACGTCCGTTCGTTGGGGCTTATCTCCTTTCTTTACCTTTACTTTTTTAGTAATAAGAGATGATTTAAGCTTGACGGGCAATACATCAATAGAATCCAACTTCCCCTTTGCCCAATCAAAGTTTCCATCAAAAAAGTGTATCAACCCATCTTGAAGCCAATATATTTTATTAAACAACTTATTAAGAAAATAGCGGTCATGTGAGACTGCTAAGATCGTTCCATTAAACTCATCAAGTGCTTCCTCCAGTACTTCACAAGAATCAATATCGAGATGATTGGTTGGTTCATCCAAAATCAGGAGATTGATATCCTGATACATGAGTTGAGCAAGACGGAGACGCATTCTTTCACCACCGCTAAGCAGATTGACTTTCCTAAATACCGCTGGTCCGTAAAATAGAAACCTTGCTAAAATATGCCTGGCCTCCCCCTCATTTACGACAACCTCTGACCGAAATACGTCAATTAACTGTTCCTCCCCAATGTCGTTGAATACATGTTGTGATAAATAGCCTGCCTTAACATTACTGCCAACCTTTACAATCCCTTTGTCTGCTTGGCATTCTTTCAATATTATTTTTAATAAAGTAGATTTACCTGTGCCATTTTCTCCGACAATGGCAATTCGATCCCTATATTGAACAAGCATATTGACTTGGTCAAAGAGAATCCGACCTCCAAAGCTTTTCGAAACATCCTCTAAGACGATAACATCCTTGCCGCTTCGGTCATTCGCTTCAAAATCAATGCCCATTTTTTTTACGTCAATTTTCGGGCGGTCAAGTTTTTCGATACGATCAAGTGCCCTCTGCATATTAGTCGCTCGTTTATGAAGAGAGGCACTAGGTGGATTTGCGCGGTTTGCCCAGTCACGCAGCCGCTTAATCGCCTCCTTCATTTTTTTAATTTTCCGTTGCTGTTCTTTATACTCCTGAAATTCCCTTAACAGTCGTTCCTCTTTCTCAATGATAAAACCACTAAAATTCGTATGATATAACTCAAGTTCCCCATCTTCCATTTCCAGAACGTTTGTGACGACTTCGTCTAAAAAGTAGCGGTCATGCGATATGAGAATAATCGTTCCCGAATAGTCCGTTAGAAATGTCCCTAACCATTCAATTGCCTTAAGATCTAAATGGTTAGTCGGTTCATCCAGCAAAAGAAGCTCTGGATTTTTCAATAAACTTAGGGCGAGACCGACTTTAGTTTTCTCACCACCGCTTAAAGTAGCAAAGCGTTTTTCTAGCAATTCCGTAATGTTCAAACCGTTGGCAATCCGGTCCAATTGGAAGTCCATTTCGTAGCCACCATTTAAAATAAAATCATCCTGCAGTTTTCCATACTGATTCATCAATTTATCCAGATTATCAGGGGTGATTTCTTGCCCCATTTCAATTTCTAATGCCTCTAGCTTTGTTTCGGTTACAGTTAATTGTTCAAAAGCTGTCTTTAATACTTCCTTGGCTGTTAGCTCTTTGAAATCAGGAATTTGAGCGAGATAGCCAATTTTTAGTCCCTTTTTCCAATGAATAACACCTTCGTCCACGGTGTCCTGATTTGCAAGTAACCGTAATAATGTCGTTTTGCCACCACCATTGCGGCCAACTAGACCGATACGTGATCCATCTTGTACTTCAAATGATAAGTCCTTAAAAATAATAGTTCCGCCAAATGATTTGGCTATATGGTTTATACTACAAATAATCATGTTCATGCTCCCTTTTTATGACGATGAACACTTCTCTATGAATAATCTAAGGTATCATTTATGACCCTTAGCTGTTAAAAATTGACATGAAAAAAAGTGCACAGGACTGCACTCTCTAGAATACCAATTTATGATGGGTTAAGAGATGTGTATCGTTCTATATTCATTATTTAGTTTCAAAAAATGGGCAGACTCCTCCATTTGAAACTACATCATGAAAAATCGCACGGTAAATATTAAGGGCTTCAAGCCACTGTAAACGTGCGAAAATAGAACGTTTCATCTCATCCCCACCTCCGTTTCAATCAAGTTATTTCCATTTTAAATTTTTTCTACACTGATTGCAAGCCTATATTTCTGATTAATCTGAAGTTTCGATATGGAATTACAAAAGTTCATCTAATTAATCCGCTACCATTTAGTAGAAAACTTACAAGTTTCAGATGTAATTCCCGGGTTTTCGATTGAGTACCAGGATATTTCTTCATGACGAAAAGGGCGAACTTATTCGATCGCCCTTTTGTTTCCTCATTAATTTCATATCATTCATTACTTCTTCAAGCGATTCACCTTGTTCCCCTCTTGATTGTCCCGTTATACTTCTTTAAGTGAATTTTCAATATCATAGTTCTTTTTCTTTTCTTCCAGCCAATTTGGATACCCAGATTCAATTTTTTGATCAACTAAAGTGTCTTTAATTTGTTCCTTACTTTCATCATAATTTGCTACTTTTTCTGCCTTCTTATCCTCAACTTTAATAATATGATACCCATATTCGGTCTTCACTGGCTCACTAATTTGGTCGACTTCCAGTGTAAAGGCGACATCTTCAAATTCTGGAACCATTGTACCTTTTGGAAAATAATCTAGCGCTCCACCCAATTCCTTTGAACCCTCATCAGTGCTATATTCCTTGGCTAACTCTGCAAAATCACCGCCATTGGTAAGCTTTAGTTTGACTTCATTTGCGGTTTTTTCATCTGCAACCAAAATATGACTAGCTTTTATTTGTTCTGCTTCACCGAACGAATCCTTATTTTCTTCGAAGAAGGTTTTCATTTCTTCCTCGGTAATTTCTATTTCCGGTTCAATTAATTTTCTCATCACTAGGTAGTCTTCTATATCTTTTTTAAGCATGTCCAAAGTCGTATTATTACTTTCAAGAGCCAGATTAAATTCCTCATCACCGCCATATGATTCTTTAAATACATCAACCTCTTTTTTTATTTCACTATCTGTAATGTTAATTTTTTGTTTTTTTGCTTCTGACTCTAAAATTTTATCAGCGATTAATTGATCAACAGTTGCCGGACCATACAGTTCAACCATTTCATCGTATAACTCTTCTTTAGTAATTGCCTCACCATTAAATTTTGCAATAGCATCGTCCTTCTTCAATCCGATACTTAGTAATACAACTATCATAACTATCAATACAAAGATGATCAAAACACTCTTTTTATTTTGTTTTAAAATGGACATTCTTCCGTGTTCTCCCCCAACAATTTATTTTGCTAACTTAACATTTACAGTAATAAGTTTTCCTTCACGGTAAACACCAAATTTAATTTCATCTCCATCGCTTACTTTTGTATATAGATATTTTCTTAATTCTGAGGAATTAGCTATCTGGGTTCCATTCATTGAGACAACAAAATCCTCCACTTGAAGTCCAGCACTTGCTGCTGCAGAGTTAGGATCAATACTTGTTAGCATGACACCTTTGGTCGTGTTGTTTGGAAGGTTTTGCAAGTAGGTTTGTGAAATTCGGTCAAAATCTGCAAGGCCAACACCAAGATATGGACGTTCAATCTTCCCACTCTTAATTAATTCATTGACGATTGGGATGAGGTCATTACTTGGAATTGCAAATCCTAACCCTTCCACACCGCTCTCAGAGATTTTCAGACTATTAATTCCAATCACTTGTCCTTGTGGATTGATTAACGCACCGCCGCTGTTACCGGGATTTATCGCAGCGTCAGTCTGTATGACATTTGTGTCCCAATTACCTGCTGAGGATGTTATTGCAATACTTCTGTTCGTTGCACTAACAATTCCTTGTGTGACAGTTCTAGACAAATCAATTCCTAGTGGGTTACCAATCGCATAAACGGGATCACCTGGACGGAGTACAGACGAATCTCCAAAATCTGCTGTTGTGGTAATGTATTTTGCATCAATTTTCAAGACTGCTATGTCCGTTAGTGCATCCGTACCAACTACTTCAGCTGTCGCCTTTTCCCCGCCAAATAAGGAAACTTCTAGCTTTGCTGCACCTTCGACGACGTGATTATTAGTAACAATATAAGCTACCTCACCACTTTTTTGAAAAATAACTCCAGATCCTGAGCCACTTTCTACACTTTGAGATGAGTTGGATTGTCCATTGAAATTATTATTTTGACTTTGTTGATAATTTATAATTCCGACGATAGTTTTTGATACTTTTTCAACCGTATCGGCAATAGAAGAAGTGGTCGTCACAGCCGTTGGTTGTGCTGTTACTTCCTTTACTGTAGATTTTCCAGTTTGTTGTGAACTACTAATCACTTGATTATCCGCATTAAGGTAAAAGCTCTCAATGTAGTCGGTATGTGGAATGACAGCTAACGTCAAGACCGATCCAATTACCCCTGCAACAAGTGTGGATGCAAAACCTTTTATATTTCGTTTTTTACTCGTCTTTTTCTCAAACTTGCTTGTTGTACGAGCTTGATCCATTTCAGTAGGTAAGACTTCTTCCTTGGTTACTTCTGACTCTGTCTTTTCATCACTTTCCTGATTATTTACTAGATCGGGTTCCTTAACTGTGAACGCAGCATCCACAGCCTGTATATTTTCCTCTGAATTCCTAAATTCTGTTGTTTCTGTTGAACTTTCTGTTGCAATTGTATTATCAATCCTCTCAGATTCATTTGGTTGATTTTTTTTGAATTCATTGTCATTTTTACCTTCCATCTCACTCTTTCTCCTTTACACTTTAATTTTGTCTTCTTATCATATCTTTACTTTACATGACAAATCTTAAGAAATTATTAACAAACTATTACAGCTTATGGAAATAACTTAAAATTTTATAGTATTATGTAAAAAAGCTGCAGAAGCGCCCACAGCTTTTTTACATAATACTATTGGAAACAAATGATAAATTTAGTGCCTTTTCCCTCTTCACTAAAAACTTCAATATTCCCATTATGAAGCAGGACTAATTGCTTTACAATCGAGAGCCCAAGACCAAATTCACCATACGGGTTACTAAGCCTGGAAATATCGGCTTTATAGAACCGACGCCAGATGTTTTCAATCTCCTTTGCATCAATTCCAATTCCTGTGTCTTCCACCTCGATAATTGTCGAGGTCTTCTCTGTTCTTCCTCGCATCCAGATTGTCCCATCTTTTGTAAATTGAATGCTATTTTTGGTTATGTTAATTAATATTTGGATTAGTCGGTCGTAATCAGCATTGACCATTACATCTGGTGCCACATCAATAATAATCCGATTATTATTCTCTATCGCCTGAAGCATTAATTGCTCTTTAATAATTTCAAGTACCTCAAAGAGTTGAATATCTTCCCTATATAACTGGATTTGATTGGAGCGGATTTTATCATAATCCAAGTTTTCATTCACAAGACGGATCAGTCTTTTTGCTTCTTGACTAACTAAGTTTATCCCACGATCTTTATCACTTTCCGAAATCATATTATTTTTTAATCCTTCGATTACTCCACTAATCGTAGTTAATGGTGTGCGCATTTCATGGGAAACATCTGACAAAAATTGCCGCCTTCTATTTTCAAGTCTCTCAATTTCCTCCATCGAGGTATTGATTTTATCGACCATGTTGTTAAAATCATTCGCTAATTCCCCGATTTCATCAAAATTAGAGGAATGAACATGTACTTGATAATTCCCCGCTGATACAAGGGAAGTTGCTTCGCGTAGCCGTTTAATTCGATTAACATGAATTCTCGATAAAAACCAACTAAGCAAAAACGAAACAGCCAGGGCAATAAGGGTGGTATACAAGATATACTGATTAACGCGGTGGATCATCACACTTGAACCACTTATCGGGGAGGTTAAGATAATTCCGCCCACAAAGTTTCCTTTATCAAAATATGGTAAAACAACGAAGGTAACCCCTTCTTGGCCGAAACTTTTAAAATCACTGTTAACCACAATAGTTTTACCACTGGAAATTTTTTTCCAATATTTATCAGATAAACCTGTAATTGCTGGACCTCGGCTCCCCACCGAATAAAGTTTTCCGTATTGATCGAACATACTAAAGCTCATTTTTCTCGCAGCTAAGACGGAACTATACTGATTAATTATAGACTCTGTTACTTGGGGTGTTTCTTCAATATCTGTCAAGATGGCTTTCCCATATGAAATGAGCTCTTCTGATTTGTTCTCATAGACCAAATTTTCAACATAATAGGCAAACAAAAGACTTAACACTAAAAAAGCTACGATAATGATACTTATATGACTAAAAAACTGTTGATAAATGTACTTAAATTTCATCGGTTTTGATTGACTCATCAAACTTATACCCAACCCCCCATACAGTATGGATGTATTGCTGAGAAGTGATTTCTACTTTTTTCCTCACCCGTTTGATGTGAACATCTACGGTCCGTTCATCACCGTAAAACTGATAGCCCCAAACGTGTTCAAGCAACTGCTCTCTTGTAAATACTTGGCGGGGATGTTCAGCCATATAGTACAGTAAATCAAACTCTTTGGGTGTTAAGTTTGTGACCGCTATTCCATCAACAATGACTTCTCTCGTCATTTTACTAACCGTAAAATGTTCCGTTTCCAAGAAATCGTCTCTCCCATTTGGCACTTGTGCTTGAACACGTCTGGTAACCGCCTTAATTCTTGCCATTAATGTAAGCGGGCTGAACGGCTTCGTGACATAATCATCTGCCCCCATTTCCAGCCCAAGCACTTGGTCTGACTCACTATCCTTTGCTGTTAACATTATGATTGGAACGGTAAATTGCTCTTGCCTTATTTTCCGGCAAATCGTTACCCCATCCATTCCAGGTAGCATCCAATCAACAATGAGTGCATCCCACACACCTTTTTTAAAGTGGTTATATCCTTCTAAGCCATCATTAACAAATACACCATCAATACATTCTTTAGCAAAAAACATCTCAATCATCGAACAAACACTTTTATTATCTTCTATCACTAATATTTTCAAAATTAGACCAGCTCCTAATATAACGTAAGTCCCTTTTCCTTTAGTTTATCTCAAATTCTAACCATATCAACAATATAGACCAATCTTCCCTACTAATTAATAGTTTGTTCATAGTTTATTAATATTTAGGAATTTTTTCTAATAAAAATTAGGCTTGCGGTCAATGAAAAGTTTCCCTTTACCCAAAAGTGGAAAATACTGCTCTCACGGTTAATGAATGGCCGCTCCTTTTGCCCAATCTCCTTGCATGACGGGATAGAAGGACACCAGTATATAAAAAACTCGTCTAATATGTCGACGAGTTTTTCCTTGAATACCTATTTAGATTTCAAACAACATGCTATCTCTATTAGGAGTCTATTTAGAGCACCCTAAAACGAAATCCATTAAATTACTTCAAGACCACTTTTCAACCATTATTATTCTAAGCTCATACTTTTGGATTCAATTTTCTTTAAATTACGGTTCTAAAATCAGCTTACCTATCGTTTTCCGCGATTGCAGTAGTGTGTGTACTTCCGCAGCTTCCTCTAAGGGGAATACCCCACCAATGGTAAGTTTTAATTTTTCTGCACCAAGGTATGTAAATAACTCTACTAAACTTGGCTGCAAAATTTCTGGTTTTCTCATTATCTGTGGTAGGAAAAAGCCGATGACAGATTGATTTCGGCCCATGAGCATAGCGGGATAAAATTGACTTTGTTCACCACTAGATGCACCAAAGATAACCAGACGTCCAAACGTGGCCAGACATTTAACTGTTTTATTAAAAACATCCCCACCCACCATTTCAAGGGCAACATTTACACCCTTGCCACCTGTAGCCTCGAGGACCTGCTGTTCCCAGTCAGGCTCTGTATAGTTAATAAGGACATCCGCTCCCAATTCACGAGCTACCGCTAATTTTTCCTCCGAACTTGCGGTTGCAATTACCATGCCTGCACCAAACAATTTTGCAAGTTGTACTGCAATCGTTCCAACTCCACCAGCAGCCGCATGAACTCCTGGTACGACAGCTCCGCCACCTCAGACGTGAACGACAGGACGCCCACCCGGTCGACCCCGAGCTGCCGCAACAGCGCCACCCGCTCCTCCAGCGAACAGAGGTACGTGATGTGCGTCCC
>JAIMAD010000117.1 GCA_023512145.1 Bacillus sp. (in: firmicutes)
ATGGGAAAGGAGTAATTGCTCCTTCCCCATTTTGTCAACAAATCCATAAGCGGTGTTTTTTTATTTTTAAGTGGAAGCTTCATCGTGAAAACCAGTTTTCATTAATAAAAGCGATGGTTAGGAGGAATATTTCTTGATCCTTGTGGATTCAAATTGTATGACGGTACCGTACAACTTAAATTAATTGAGCTGTACCGGATTCGTTACCTGGTAGAAATTTTCCCCTATGCTTTGGTATGGAATATCACTGCCGTAATCATGATGATTATAGGTTTTATCCTATTAGCACGGGCACGAAAAAAACGGCGAAATGATGGAGTTGAATTATAGATAGATGAGTGCACTAAATTATTTAAGTACCTCTCCTTCTCTTACCATATTTTTTAGATAATAATTTGCTAGATCACTATATTCTTTAACTTCCACTTTTCCCTTCTCACTTATTACATAGGTCCCTCTCTTGATTCTTTCAAACCATCCATAGTAGTTTTTGGTTAAAATCGATGACGTTTTATCGCCTGTTCCTTTTTGAATCAAGGTTTTCGGTGATAACGGACCTGAATTATCAAGGTATGATGCTATTTGTATGCAATTTTCTTTATACGCAGTCATAATTTTTGTCCTATTACTGCCACCCACATTGAAGTCTCCACTTCGACCGTTAATTTCTTTAGTAATTTTTTCTCGCTTTAACTTGTTTTGCCCACTACTTTTACGGCGATTAAACGGAGTTGGATGAAATATCACTTCTGCTTTTGCTATTTTCCCCGAGAATGAAACGACAATCAAACCCAATTCCAACCTTCTAACTAAATGGCATTTATCTGTCCAATGCTTAGAATTCAACCGATATTTCGGTATTGGTATTGCAATATATACTTGGTCCGTTAACCGTTGCCGTTTTGTTGCTTGGATCAATAGGTCCACACTTAATGTGAGTTTTAATTCAATGACAACTAATTCATCGCCTTTTACCGCAACCATATCACAGTCTCTAACTTCCCCATACACCTCATACTCTTCATTTGAAAAATACGACTGAATTGGCTTATATAAATCTACCTCTAGTAGTTTCTTCTTTTCTTTCATATGTAATCACCATCCAATTCAACCCTTGATTATTTTATTGATTCCTATTCATCAGCATATCAGTAAACTATCTTGGATCAGTATTAGAAATTATGAGCCCAAGTTAATACTCTAAGCTTACCAAACCGTTCAACTCTCTTCTACAAAAATAAATCTTTTGTGGTGTTGCTGTTTTACTTAGCTCAAGCATATAACTTATATATTTAGTCTAGATTGGTTACAATTCAAATAGAAATGGAGGAAAAGATAATGGTTCGTTTTCTTGCTCTAATGGCATTTTTATTTTTATTATATTTTTCTTGGCCCATTATTGATAAACAGGTAGAAAATACTAATATAGATAAGACGATAGATCAAATACAATCTGAAATGCAGGACATTAAACCAGAAGTAGTAGCAATACTCACTAATTTATATAATGAGGTTCGTCAATTAGGAAACCAACTGGGCGTTCAGTTGGAAGAACTTCCTCCCTCACAACAAAAAACACCTCTTGCTGAAGGAGAAAAAGCCGAGTTAAGGGTCCCAATTGAACAAGTATTTTCTATTAATAATGTTGAACTTGGTAATCCAAAAGAAAAAATCGAACAGAATTTAGGAGCACCGCAACGTTCATCTCTTAATGAGTACGGGACCAATTGGTATTCCTATCATGATAATTATAGTAATTTCTTTATGATTATGTATGATAGAAACAATAATGCTGCCGGATTGTACACAAACCAAGATTTAATTGCCTCAACTAATGGAATCAAAATAGGAAGTTCGAAAGAAACTGTTCGTACAAAGCTAGGCGAACCGATGACGAAAGTCGAAAAAGGAATCTTTGCCTATCAACTGCAGGAAAATAGTGACTATGATATGTACCTACTTGATGGTGATTATGTGACTATTTTTTATGATAAACATGTGAATAATACCGTAACGGCGCTGCAATTAATCAGCAACGATGTAGAAAATATGAAAATAGATTATTACACAAAGGCTAGTCAAGCATTAAAAGAAGGCTTTGAATTTCAGTTATTTGATATAACAAATGCGTCTCGATTCAATCATCAACTTCCATTCTCTCTTGGGATCAGCATGTTCGGGAAACTGCCCGAAAACATAGCACAGATATGGCTGTTAATCAGTATTTTAATCACACCAATCTTGAAGGACAGTCACCATTTGATCGGATGAAAGAAGATGATTTCAGCTTCCATTTGGCTGGAGAAAACCTTGCATATGGCCAGTACAGTAGTATATTCGCCCATGAAGGATTAATGAATTCACTTGGACATAGAGAAAATATTTTACGTAAGGATTATGAGTATTTAGGTGTGGGTGTAGCCTTTAATGATAAGTCGCAGCCATATTATACGCAAAACTTTTATGCAAAGTAGAGGATATCAAATGGATATGCTCCTCTCTAATAAAAAAAGATGAACAGCATAACCTAGGATCCTGATTGTAATTAATTAGAATAAACCAGCGTTTTCATCAAAAACGATAAGTGAATTACTGCAATCTTTTTGTTTGCATATAGGCTATCAATTATGTGAATATTTAAGAGTGTTGCCAAATTTATTACTAAGGAATGATAGGATGATCTCATTAAATGGAAAAACTGCTATAATTACTGGGGCAGGAAGAGGAATTGGACGTGCTACCACTGTTGCTTTAGCAAAAGAAGGCGTTAATTTAGGGCTAATTGGATTAAACATGGAAAATCTCGAAAAAGTTGCAGCCGATCTAGCAATGTATAATGTGAAAGTTTCGGCTGCTGTTGCAGATGTAGCTGACCTTGAATCGGTTACACATGCTGTAGAACATATTCGTACAGACTTAGGAGCGATTGATATCCTAATCAACAATGCAGGTATTGCTAAATTTGGCGGTTTTCTTGATTTAACTCCTGAAGAATGGGAAAAAATCATCTCCGTGAACTTAATGGGTGTGTATAATGTAACAAGAGCTGTATTACCTGAAATGATTGAGAGAAAATCGGGAGATATAGTGAATATCGCTTCTACTGCTGGACAAAAAGGAGCACCTGTTACAAGTGCTTATAGTGCATCTAAATTCGCAGTATTAGGACTTACAGAATCACTAATGCTCGAGGTGAGGAAACATAATGTCCGTGTAACAGCTTTAACACCAAGTACAGTTGCAACTGATTTAGCGATTGAAGCTAATTTAATTTCTGGAAATCCTGAAAATGTGATGCAGCCAGAAGATCTTGCAGAACTTATTGTAGCTGGGTTGAAACTAAATCCACGAGTCATCCTTAAAACTGCTGGATTATGGACTACTAATCCTTGATTGAAGAACTATTTTTATCATATTTCATCGAAAAAATGAACAATAGCCTGAATAACTGATTTGATTCATAAGATAAATAATGAAAAAAGCGATACTCGTATCCCATTCGGGTCACAAGTATTGCTTTTTTCATGACAACTATAGTAAATCTTAAATATCCTTCAATGACACGGAAAATGATAAACCAATAATTTTTGATTGCCCATTGAACCAATCAAACACCTCTTTTATTTCCCCATAATAAAGTGTGTAACTGGGGAAGAACTTTTACATTATTTAAATTTTCATCTATGATTACCTTTTCAATAAGATTCTCATATTTTTTCAATAAATGTAAAAGTAACTCTTGAGTATTTGTCGTGCTACTATTATCATTTCCAACCTGTAAGAAAAATGGGATATGTGGATACCGGATGTGAACTTCTTTTGCATACTCATAGTCGAGGTCATCGAAAATAACGACCTTTAAGCTAACGTTGTGAGCTTGATTTTTTTGCTTTAAATTCTCAATGATACTATCTAATATATGAAAATCAGTAACCATTTTTGAACTTGGCGGTTTGGGTGAAATCGTTAATTCATCAATCTCCATAAACCATTCTTGCCACTTGCTCCCTTGGGTTTCAACGCCGATTTTAATAGCATTCGTTTTAAGGATTTCAATCAAGGAATCCAAATTCTTCAGAAGTGCTGGGTTCCCACCTGATATGGTAACAAATGAAAAATTCTGACCACCGATTGTTTTAAGTTCTTCCCATATTTCATTTGCCTCCATCATGCGAGTATCCTTTTTTCCAGTTCCATCCCAGGTAAAAGAAGAATCACACCAACTACAAGAATAATCGCAGCCTGAGGTTCTGACAAACATTGTTTTTTGGCCAATGACCATGCCTTCACCTTGGATGGTGGGACCGAAAATTTCCAGTACAGGTACTTTACTCAACTTCCATCCACTCCCGTCTCGCTTCAGCGTAGCTTGTCGGAGTTTCATATAAACGAACAAACTCAACTCTAGCACCAATATACTTTTCACATCTTACACCCGTTTTAAGAGCCTCAGCCATTTTTTCAAAAATCCATACCACAATGTTTTCAGCAGTTGTATTCATCGCCGGAAGTGATTCATTTAGGTATTTATGATCAAGGAATGTTTCAATTTCATTTTTCCAAATTTCTTTAATATCCCCGAAATCAACCATAAGGCCACGTTCATCCACGTAACCGCTCAATCCAAAAATAACCTTATAAGTATGGCCGTGTAGGTTCTTGCATTTTCCTTCATAACAATGTAAATGATGCGCGGAATCGAATGTGAATTCCTTGCTTACCAGTACTCGTTTCGAGTGGTATTTTAATTGATTTTTTTGAATGTCTTCATCAATTTTTTGGAGTTTATCCACGATTCGAAAACCATACATAGCATTAAAACTCCTTTCTAGTACGTAAGTATTGATCGAGACCATTTTTCCTTAATTTACATGCTGGGCACTCACCACAACCATTAGCAATAATTCCGTTATAACAGGTTAATGTTTTTTCTCTAACAAAATCCAATGTTTGTAGTTCATCTGCCAATTGCCAAGTTTCAGCCTTATTCAACCACATTAAAGGCGTATGAATCACAAATTGGTTATCCATAGACAAGTTTAAAGTAACATTTAACGATTTAATAAATATATCTCTACAATCTGGGTACCCACTAAAATCCGTTTCACATACACCAGTCACAATATGCTTTGCCCCAATCTGGCTTGCTAGGACTCCCGCAAATGAAATGAATAAAAGATTACGACCTGGAACAAACGTGGAGGGTAATTCCCCATTTTCCCCTTCCTTCACTTCAATATCATCTCTTGTTAAGGCATTTGGTGCTAATTGGTTTAATAATGACATATCTAAAATATGGTGTTTGACACCTAACTCATTTGTTATGTTTTTAGCACATTCAATTTCTAATACATGTCGTTGATTATAATCAAATGTAACGGCTTCAACTTCTTTAAATTGTTTTACTGCCCAAAATAAACATGTGGTACTGTCTTGTCCCCCACTAAAGACAACAATTGCTTTTTCATTTTTAAACATTTCTAAGTGCATCTCCTTTTAAAATAGAAAAAACAGCACTCCAAGATTGAAGTACTGCTTCATCTTAGTTTTTTTAACGAGGGGTGCTAGAACCTCTACTGCTTTCGCAAGTTATAATTAGATATAATTCACCAATATGATAATTAGTCAGCTTCTTCAGTAATAATAAATGCTATGATTGAACTACTCAAGACTTAAGTCACGAGTGTACGGGTGCAATGGAAACAAAATAATTCAGGGTATGGCCAATGTAAATTATTTTACCAATTTTAATAGTTTTCCTGGTATTTCGGTTTCAAAGTGCATTTGCTCTCCAGTTGTAGGATGAAGGAAATTTATTTCTATAGCATGTAGCCCCATACGTCCAAGTGGATTTTGGGTTGAACTATATTTTTTGTCACCAACAATACTATGTCCGATGTCCTGCATGTGAACACGAATTTGATTCTTTCGTCCAGTTTCCAATTTGACCTCTAGTAAAGAGTATTTCGGTGTCTTTTCTAGAACTTTGTAGTGTGTCACGGCCTTTTGACCGTCGTTTTGAGTGGGACTAGAATACATTTTGAGCGTTTTACTCTCTTTTAGCCACGATGTAATGGTACCTTCTGACTTTTGGACAGCACCCTCGACAAGAGCAATATATTTACGATTGGAAACAGATTCTTTCCAAGAATTTTGTAAGATTTGTTGGATCTTTTTGCTTTTGGCGTACATCATGACTCCGGAAGTATCTCGGTCTAGTCTATGTACCACAAATATTCGATTTTTCGGATTAACAATTCTCACATGTTCCATTAAGATGTGCTGTGCTGTCTGACTTTTTTCCTTATCAGAAGCAATCGATAGTAAACCAGCATCCTTATTAATGACAATAAGATCCTGATCCTCAAAAAGAATTTTCAAACCAGTTAATTTCTCATCATTACCAACTTGAGCATAGTTGGTTACTACCTTTTGTCCCACCTCTAACGGATGGTTATACTGCGTGGTTTTTTTTCCTTCAACAGAAATTTGCCCACGAGCTAACAATCCTTTGATATGATTACGACCTTTACTCGACATCTTTTCAAGCAAGAACTTCATTAATTCTGTTTGTTCCGTTACGATAAAGATCTCTTTTAACTGATCATTACTTCTAAACCTATTCTCATTATTATTTCTATTCATCATGAACCTCATTTTATATAATTTTTATATTACTTATTATAGCCAACTATGACCAAAGACACTATTCTTAGACAAATATATTCTATGTAAATATAATGAAGAGTGCCGATATTAGTAGGTACTAAGGTTACCATGTTTTCATAAAAATTGGCACTCTTTTTATTTCCTTCAACAAAAAGTATATATTATCACGAGTGACATCCCTAATTGCTACCACTGGAATGTCTTTTATCCTTTTTTGAAGCAGTCTATTTTTTCTATGATTAAATTAGATATAATAGGAATATACAACCAGTTACGAGGAGAAAAAATGGATAAAGAAAATAAAGGTTTTAACCAGGAACACGGTGATGAAGAAATTGAATGGGATGTTTTTTTTACAGGAGAAGGCCCTTTAGAGTGGGAAAAGGAAAAAAAGAAAAAAAGAAAGAGAAAAAAGTTTATCGTAAGAATGGTTAGTTCACTGCTAGTGTTTGCCTTATTAATCAGCGGATTAGAGGTGTGGTTCAATGTATTCAATTTGCCTGCTATCCGCTTTGTAGAAGTGTCAAATAGACTTTCGAAGGACCCGGAAGTAAAAGAATATAAGAAATCCGTTGTAACCATTGAATGGGATGGAGTGAAAGGAACTGGTTTTAATATAGCTCCTAATGGATTAATAATTACAAATGAACATGTTGTTGAAAATACAAATAGAGTAAATGTCCACTTTAAAACTGGCGATTCATTTGTAGGCAATGTCATCGCAAAATATCCCGAATTTGACCTTGCCATTGTTGATATAGAAGCAATTAATCTCCCTATTCTCCCGTTAGCCATTGAAAAGGAGTGGGAAAAATGGGTAGGTGAAAAAATCACCATTATTGGAAACCCGTTATCCTTTACTCAAATAGCTAATCAAGGCACGGTTGTGGGTAAAGTTCTGTTAAGGGAATGGGATGTTCCGGTAATGATGATCACAGCTCCGATATATAAAGGGAACAGTGGGAGTCCTGTTATTAATGAGGATGGTGAAGTGATTGGTGTAATCTTTGCCACATTACAAAACCCAATAATAGAAACCAAAGAAATTGTTGGAGTGGCCATTCCTGCCTATTACCTAAAGGAAATCCTTAGTAATGATGGCCCGTTCTTTTGATCCTATTCACTTTCAAGACGTAGGAATTTTTGTGGTTCTTTATGGAAGAAAAAAAGGGTACTAGCTCTAATTAGAACTAGTACCCTTTTCCTTTATTGTACTAACTTTATTTGGTTTTTAAATCTTCGATCGAATCAATGTCCATATAACTAGGAACAACTAAACCAAGTTTTGTCCCTGTTAAGTTTGGTCCAAGATCTTTAAACTTTCCTTCGTATTCAGCATAGTAATCTGCATGTGTAGTTGGAAGCCATGCACCTGTAAGTGCATCGCCACTTCCACTAGCAATACCCGCCCACATTGGGCCTGCATCAACTTGAATTAATTCTACTTCGAAGCCAATACTCTCTAATACATTTTCAACAACAAATGAACTAGCAATAACATCGTCCCATGCAACATAAAGTATTTTTAACTCTTCGCCTTTAACAGTATCTACACCTTCTGTCCATGCTTTTACTATTTCTTCGTTGTCACCTACCCACTTTTCTGCTGCTTCTGGAGCATCTAGACCACCTTGAATTAAGCCCATAACTTCTTCAATGTTTTCTGGTTTCCATTCAAATTGGTCTAATACTTTATACGCATTTGGATGATCCTTTTCCAATCCTAAGCGAACAATCGTATTGACATCTTCTGCTCCACCATAAGTTCCCTTTGGATCTTCTAAATATTTCAGATCATAATTGGAGAACATCCAGTGCGGGCTCCAACCTGTTACGACTATAGGTTCTTCTTTATCATATGCCTTTTTTAAGGCAGCTGTCATTGCTGCTCCTGAACCTTCAACTACTTCCCAATCATCGAGGCCATATTCTGGCAATACTTCATCATTAGTGATTTTCATTAATCCCGCTCCTGGGTCAATCCCAATAATCTTGTGGTCTAACTGTTCACCTACTGTTTTGTCTGCATCACTAGCTTCGTCTCCCCCACATGCTGTTAAGCCTAGCGATAGAGTAATTGCTGCAGTAACACCTAGAATCTTTTTGTACATTATTAATTTCCCCCTTGTTTTTTCTTTCCTATATTTTGAGTGATTCGGTCTAATATTATTGCAATAATAACAATAGATAAACCAGCTTCAAAGCCAGCACCTGTTTTCATCTGAGTGACAGCACGATACACTTCTGTGCCTAATCCTGGTGCACCTACCATAGCAGCAATGACAACCATTGACAGTGCAAGCATGATACTTTGGTTAATTCCTGCCATGATTGTTGGCATTGCTATTGGAAGCTGAACTTTCAAAAGTTTTTGCTTTGTTGTAGAACCAAAAGCTTCTGTTGCTTCAATTAAATCCAAAGGTACTTGTTGAATTCCAAGTATAGTCAATCGTATTGTCGGTGGCATGGCGAAAATAACGGATGCAACAACACCTGGTACAACTCCGATATTAAAGAAGAAAATTGCTGGTAGTAAATATACGAATGCTGGCATTGTTTGCATTAAATCTAATATGGGTGTAACAATTTGCCGTGCTCGACTACTTTGAGATGACCAGATTCCTAAAGGTATCCCGATAATAACTGTAATTAATACAGCAGTTACCACGAGCGCAACCGTCTCATTCATTTGTTCCCAATATCCTAAATTATCAATAAGAAAAAGGCCTAAAAATGAAAATAGTGCAATGCTTTTATTACAAACTTTCCAAGAAATCGCACTAACGATTACGATAAGGATAATTGACGGCATAAAACCAAGTACAGCCTGAATAGCTTCTACAATTCCATTTAGCATACTACTAATTCCGTCAAATAATTGTTCAAAAGTTACTGTTAGCCACTCAATTAAACTATCAATCCATGCTGCTAAAGGAAGCTTAGGTAAAAATCCTTCCATTTAATTAACCTCCTTTATTACAGGAGACTCAATTAATGAATTTATATATGCTTCATTTCCAGCCAGAGCTCCAATTAATGCACCACGAATGACAATTCCCTTAATATGGTTTTTACTATCCACTACTGCAACTGGAATCGTTGCAGTTGATACTTTATCAAACAAGTCTGTTAGTAAAGTATCGACTAAAACAGTGGTAATTTCTTTTTCTACGTATTGCTCCATCGGTTGTTTAGCTTCTAATGCTTTTAATGCGTGTTGTGCAGTAATCGCACCAATTAACTTTTGTTGCTTATCAACAACATAAATAGATGAAATACCAAGAGTTCGAATTAGCTTTAACGCAACTAGTGGACCTTTATCTATTTGTACAGTAGAGGCTCGTTTCATCACATGTGCGGCCGTAAGCACCTTCGAAAGATCCACATCTTCTACGAATCTCTCTACATATTCATTAGATGGGTTCATTAAAATTTCTTCCGGTGTACCAATTTGGACAATATTTCCATCCTTCATAAGGGCGATCCGATCACCAATACGAAGCGCTTCATCAAGGTCATGAGTGATAAAGACAATTGTTTTTTCCATAGTAGATTGCATTTCTAGCAACTCATCCTGCATATCTTTACGAATCAATGGATCTAGGGCACTAAAGGCTTCATCCATTAAAAGAATGTCTGGATCATTTGCTAGTGCTCTTGCCAATCCAACACGCTGTTGCATCCCACCACTCAGCTGCCTTGGATATTGGTGTTCATATCCTAATAGACCTACAAGTTGAAGTGATTCCATTGCTTTTTTCGATCTTTCCTGCCTTTGGACACCTTGAATTTCCAAACCATACTCTGTATTTGATAACACGGTACGATGGGGGAATAGGGCGAAGTTCTGGAAAACCATAC
>JAIMAD010000118.1 GCA_023512145.1 Bacillus sp. (in: firmicutes)
CTTCGGTCCAGGTCAAAACTCGTTCGTTTTTTAACGAGAAAACCAAGATTTCGATACTTCCACGATAGCGGATTTGGCTAAAAAGTTCGAACAGCAAAAATTCACTTTTGAAGCCTTTTTTGACACGAAAATGCGTTTTTTGCCTTCAAAAGTGAAATTTGAAGCCGTTTTTTTCATTTTCGTTCAAATTTACTATCAATTTTGGATTTAAGATTTTACTTATTTTTTCCACTTCTTAAATGCAAATTAATAATTTGAACGACAATTTTTTCCCCATTGCTTTTAAGCCGAAAAAGTGGTGCAGGCATCAACCAATTATATGGATGGTGCCTGCACCACTTTTCACTATAAAAGCAGCACAAGATTGGAAACTGGTGTCAGGTAATAAGCTATACATACTGTATGGGCACATAGAGCATGCGCAATCTTATCAGCACTTAGCCACTTGAAATGCGTAAGGAAACAGCGGAAAAATTTTGGAACCAGCGGAAAGCGAGCAGGGTACAAGGTTACATAGATAAATTAACAGCGAATCCAGTAAATTCAAGTATACCTAGTGTTATCGCAAAAAGAAGTACGACATTTGTTCACCAATATCAATATAAAACGGAAAGAAGGGCACACTGGGTAAATTATGAAATATGACCAACGAGATCCACAAATGAAAAAGCTATCATGAATTTATTTAGCATATATAACAATTCCATCCTATTATTTTTTAAGATTCAATTTACTGTTATGCTACTTGTGAACAATAATTTGCTGAAAAACAATTCACATATGGTAAAAGAATGTAATGAATTAATGCGTGGGTTAACTATGGGGAATTGCAAATCTGTCCTTGAAGGGTGAATGCAATAAAATCGATCATTAATCTACATTAGGAGGCAAGTCTACCCCTGTTACTACGTGTTGGAATGAATCTGGAAAATCATAAACTTCTGTACTTTCAATAGGACGAAACAGATCTAAACATTTGGTGGAAATGGTTTAGCGTTTTTTTGTTAGTATGTATGGAACTCTCCGAGAATAATCGATTATCGTAGGTATTTGAGAGGAGAGGGCACCTTTTTTAGGAAAAATTGTAATGGTACCTGACACTATCAAAGTTTATTGAGATTTGTAGATTCATATTTTGGAAGTATATCCAAATTCAAGTAAGGCTAGTCCTCAACATAAATATATACTATTAATTTAAATGAAAGAGAAGGTGATTTCCACCTTCCCATTTACAAATTTGATAATTTTCGTTTTAAGAGCGTTGAATCGAAGTGGTACCGAAGTTTTTAACCATCTTTTGTAAATTTCTATGTCCTTCTCTTAATTTAATTGTCTCTTCGATAATTTTTTGGAATCCTTCCAAATCCCTTTCAGATGCATTTAACAAGGACTTCGGTAAACCTTCGACGATTTGTTGTAGGGTTAAATCCATACTCAAGAACATATACCACCTTTCACCTTTTTCCTTAGAGATCTGTTTGGTCTTCACTATTAATTTTGTGAAGATGGGGGGTATTCCTGCAAAAACGGTAAAAAACTTAACTACATTAATCTCGGGATTATATAAAAAAAAGCAAAACTTTTTCTTTATCTTGCAAATAACGACGGTAAACCAAAAGGAGTTTCTGTTAATTGTAGAAAAATATTTAATAAACTGTTTCTACAACCACTTCCAATGAACAAAGAAATGGAATCATTATGTGCAGTTGTGAACAAAGGGGAAATGGAGAGATTACATCAAACCCTTACCTATTTGTATTAAAAAAGGAAATTCAAGGTGAAGAAGATATTAATAAATCAATTGGCGGGCTGCAGATCTTAACAGCAAGTAGAATTTTATATAAAAAGACATATATTAGCAGCTTAAAGGTTGGTATAATTTACCTATGTAGGTGGTTTCTAATGGACCAGAGTGCAAGAAAACCTTCCTAATTTTAATGTAAGTAAAAAATTCTAACGTATATCCCCAACAGCCATCAAAATGCATTCAAAATCATAAAGGGAGGAATTAGAATGAGTGACCAAATTGAGCAAATAGATGGTCAAAATAAAAATATCTCAACGGAAACCCCAGTTGAAAATCGTATACCAATTTTAGCCACTAAACTACATATTCCCCTGCCACGTTCTAAGGTCGTCCTCCGACCGCGCTTAATCGAGCGACTGAACAAGGGTCTGGACCACAAGCTGACACTTATTTCTGCGTCCGCTGGCTTTGGCAAGACAACGCTGGTCAGCGAATGGGTCGCTGGTTGTGAGCGACCAGTTGCATGGCTGTCGCTAGACGCAGGGGATGACGACTCTACTCGCTTCTTAACTCATCTTGTTGCAGCATTGCAGACGATTGAAAAGAATATTGGAGAAGGCGTGCTTAATTCGCTCAAATTGCCACAGCCACCTTCAACCGAATCGATTCTGACGGCCCTGCTCAATGAAATCTCAGCCCTGCCAACCAAATTCATCCTCGTCTTGGATGACTACCATGTTATTGGTGACAAACGGATCGACGATGCCCTCATTTTTCTACTCGATCATCTTCCGACACAGATGCATCTAGTCATCACAACCCGTGAGGATCCACAGCTTCCCCTGGGACGGTTGCGCGCACGGGGTTACTTGACCGAGTTGCGAGATACTGACCTGCGATTTTCTACAGGCGAAGCGACCACGTTCCTTAAACATGTGATGGGACTGGGTTTATCGACCGCTGAAATTAGCGCGCTGGAGACTCGTACCGAAGGCTGGATTGTGGGGATCCAGCTAGCAGCTCTCTCGATGCAGGGTCGCGAGGACATCCCTGTGTTCATTCGGACATTCGCTGGAGACAATCGCTACATTGTGGACTATCTGGTCGAAGAGGTTCTGCAACGTCTGCCCGATGATGTCCGGATCTTCTTACTTCAGACCTCCATTCTCGACCGGTTGCATGGCCCGTTGTGCGATGCCGTCACCGGCCAGGAGAAAGGCAGTTCGCGGTTGGAGTCACTAGAGCGAGGTAATTTCTTTGTCATACCACTCGATGACAGGCGCCATTGGTACCGCTATCATCACCTCTTTGCCGATGTTCTCTCTGCTCATTTGAAAGAGGATCAGCCCGATCAGGTAGCTACACTGCATCGTCGTGCAAGCATATGGTACGAGCAGCGTGGCTCGACTATAGACGCGATCCGCCATGCGCTGGCAGCCGAGGATTTCGCACGAGCGGCGGACCTGGTCGAGTTGGCATGTCCTTCCATGAGCAGGAATGGACATGAGGCTGTTGTGTTAGGCTGGTTGAAGGCGCTCCCTGACGAGCTGTTCCACTGTAGGCCCGTCCTCAGCATGTGGTATGGCGGTGCGTTACTAACTGCCGGCGAGTTAGAGGGCGTTGAGAACCAACTGCGAGGCGCCGAACTGTGGCTGGAGAAAACGGCAGACACGCGTGAGCGACAGGAAGCTCCTCCGGCTGAGATGGTCGTTGTGGACGAAGAGGAATTTCGCCGCCTCCCGGGTTCGATCGCAGTATACCGTGCCGGACTAGCTTTGGTTTTGGGTGATGTGCCTGCCACAGTTAAATACGCCCAGCTGGTTCTTGACCTCGTGCCTATGGACGACCATCTTCCGCGTGGAGCGGCCGCTGCGCTCCTGGGACTTGCATCCTGGCGGTTCGGGGATCTTGAGGAAGCACACCGGATGTTTACCGATGGCTTGGCTAGTGTGCAGCTGGCCGGGTCCATTACTAGTGCAATCAATGGCGCAATCGCACTGGCTGAAATACGGATTGCGCAAGGTCGACTCCTTGATGCGATGCGTGCCTATGAGCGGGGATTGCAGCTTGCAACGGAGCAGGGCGAGCCTGCACTGCGGGGAACGGCAGACATGTACGTGGGAATGAGTGAGCTCCACCGTGAACATAACGATCTGGATACCGCAACACAGCACCTACTGAGAAGCAAGGAGCAGGGCGAGCACTCGGGGTTCCCGCAAAACCGGTATCGCTGGTGCGTCGCAATGGCTCGGATAAAGGAGGCCCAAGGAGATCTGGACGGCGCACTCGACCTGCTCCGCGAGGCAGAACACCTGTATGTGAGTGACTTTTTCTTAAATGTTCGTCCTATAGCGGCGTTGAAGACAAGGGTGTGGGTCGCACAGGGTAAGTTGGGTGAAGCACTCAATTGGGTAAGGGAGCAGAACCTGTCTGCCTGGGACGACCTTTCTTACTTACGTGAATTTGAACATATCACTTTATCCAGGGTGCTGCTAGCCCGGTATAAGAGCGACCGTGTAGACCGTTCCGTGCTTGAGACAATGGGACTCCTAGAGCGTCTCCTCCAAGCAGCGGAAGAAGGCGGGAGGACGGGAAGCGCGATAGAAATACTGGTCGTGCAGGCACTTGCTTACCATCTGCAAGGTGACATCACTAAAGCGCTTGTTCCACTGGAACGCGGCTTGACTCTGGCTGGGCCGGAGGGCTACATCCGCATCTTTGTGGACGAGGGCCGACCCATGGCGGCACTGCTGGAAGCGGCCGCGAAACAAGGAATCGCCCTGAACTATGTCCGTCACCTCCTAACAGCATTTGCCAAGGCTGAGGGCAGAACGACAGTCAAACAGCTTATGACCGAGCCTTTGAGCGAACGGGAACGTGAGGTGCTTCGGCTGCTCAGAACCGATTTGAGTGGGCCAGATATTGCCCGCGAACTCATAGTGTCACTGAATACCGTGCGGACCCACACCAAGAACATTTATGACAAGCTTGAGGTGAACAACCGTCGGGCAGCAGTCCGACGGGCAGAGGAACTCGATTTATTGTAGCAACCACAACCACATATTTACACCCGGCCTTAGCAGGTTTAACGAACCTGCTAAGGCTATATTTTTCTCTCCCCACCCTCCTAATTGATAAATCACCACATTAATCACCACATCTAGTGATGCCGTCTCACCACATGAACGTGTATCTTTTGATTTAGTAAAGAAGACCAACGAAGTGAAGCTGCATTTGCAGGAGGAAAATGAAGGAGGTAACAAATTGAGTGAAACATACGTACCATTGAAAGGCAATCTCGAACCAGGACTATACGAAATTCGTCTCAAGGGACACCTTGATCACAGGTGGACAGACCGGTTTGAGGGCATGATTTTTACCCACGAAAGCGATGGAACAACCATCCTCTCTGGCCCAGTAGTCGATCAAGCCGCATTACATGGCTTGTTGAGGAAAGTGAGAGACCTGGGCTTGACATTGATCTCGATCATTCAGGCTGATCCAAAACAGACGAACGGTCCAGATGTCAACACAGAAACCAAGGACAATCATTCGAAAAAGGAGGCAAACACATGAACACCAATCGCAAGGCCGCAGTGGTTCAGCAAATACCTAAATCAAAGGAGAAGAAAATGAAGATTACTGCCTCAAAACTCATCCGTTGGGCAGGTTTAGCAGCTATGCTAGCAGGAATCCTTTTCATAGTCATTCAGATGATCCATCCAGCTGATATACTTTCGGCAGTCACCACCGGTCGATGGGCAATTGTCCACTACTTGAGCATCGCCATGTGCCTCCTCGGACTGCTCGGTATTACGGGGATCTATGCCAGGGAAGTGGAAGGGGCAGGTTGGCTTGGTTTGGTCGGCTTTCTCATGTTTAGCCTCTTCTATGCGCTCACAATGGGCTTCAACTTCGTCGAAGCCTTTATCTCACCGCTGTTGCCGAACGAGGCACCGAAGTTTGTGGAAAGCTTCTTGGAGCTCGCCAGTGGGTCCACCGGCGAGATGGACCTCGGAGCTGTCGTAGCAGTATATTCGCTAGTAGGGGTACTGTATATGCTCGGCGGCCCGCTGTTTGGCATTGCAATCATCCGCGCCGGCATTCTGCCACGCTGGGCGGCAGTCCTATTTGCCTCCGGGGGACCAGTGTCGGCCATTGTGGTTTCGCTTCTCCCACACCCACTCGACCGGATAGCGGCCGTACCGCTTGGGTTAGGTTTGGCATGGCTGGGATATGCGCTCTGGTCTGAACGGTCAGAGCAAGCCTCGGAACATTTATCTGACAAGGGAAGCCCACAACTTATCCAAACGGGAGCCAAGTAAGTTCGCAGTCAGCTGCACGGAGTGAACATGCGACAATACGGAGCTTGTCTCATTCAATCATCGTCCCCCCGAGTGAGTTAAATTAGTCGATGTTGATGGGCCGGCTTGGGTGATCAACCTTTGCGTGGCCGAATGGGGCATCCACAAGCGTTCTGCTCCTTCAGCTCGCACGGCATCAGCGATTCGTTCCCATCTTAAATGAGGCGAGTGCTCGATGTAAGGACTCGGAATAAAATAAAATGAACTTACCATAATTATCCGGTAGTGACCGCGTATCGCACCTATACATTGGAATATATTAACATAATAAGAATATTGGTAGAAATCGTGTCGAATATTGAAACCCCACCAACGGGCAATCCGTTGATAAATTGACGTTTATAGAAGGAGGAAAACTTATGAGAGCCATTGAAGCCACTAAATACGGTTCACCGGATGTTCTTCAGCTCGTAGAGGTCGAAAAACCTACGCCAAAAGACAATGAAATATTGGTCAAAGTGCATGCCACTCCCGTTAACGTCGGTGATTGTAGAATGCGAAGTCTTACTGTTCCTGTCGTAGCTTGGCTCCCTGCCCGAATCACTTTAGGTTTCAGAAAACCAAAAAATCCTATATACGGAATAGAGCTAGCCGGTGAAGTCGAAGCTGTCGGTAAAGATGTTAAACGGTTCAACGTGGGCGACGAGGTTTTTGCATCCACTCTTAAGGAGAATTTTGGTGCCCACGCTGAGTATAAATGTTTGCCAGAAGATGGGGTGGTGGTGAAAAAACCGAAAAATATGACCTATGAGGAAGCCGCCACTCTTTCTATTGGTGCTAATACCGCCTTGCATTTTCTCCAAAAAGGCAACATCCAGCCAGGACAAAAAGTTCTTATCATTGGCGCATCGGGTAGCGTAGGCACATTTGCTGTGCAGCTTGCCAAATACTTTGGAGCAGTAGTAAACGGGGTATGCAGTACTGTGAATATAGATTTGGTAAAATCGCTCGGAGCAGATAAGGTCATTGACTACACGCAAGAGGAATTTACGAAAAATGGCGAGATGTACGATATTATTTTTGACACGGTATACAAGACTACCTTTTTACAATGCAAAAGCCTGCTTGTGAACAGAGGACAGTACCTTACGGTTGGGCCAGTGGTTTTAGGGCCATTATACTTGATGACAACAGGCAAGAAAGTCATTGGCGGGAATGCAGTTCAACGTGCAGAACAACTGGATTTTCTCAAAGGACTTTATGAGATGGGCCGGCTGAAACCGGTCATCGATCGCTGCTACCCCTTGGAACAAACAGCCGAAGCACATAGGTATGTCGATCAAGGTCACAAGAAGGGAAATGTTGTCATAACCTTGTAACATACTATTTTTGTTGGTAGAACTAAACCAGCTTCCAAAAGAGATAAGGGGATGACAATGAATGTATTAACATATGTCGTCATTGGCGCAGGATATGCAGGCATTAATGCCGTTAAAGCAATTCGGAAAAATTTTCAGGGGGAATCGAGCAAAAAAACGCATCGACTTATTCTAATCGATAAGAACCCCTATCACCTTCGCAAAGTACTGCTATTTAAGCCGGCGGCTGGAGACGAAGAGATTACAATCCCCCTGAAAAGGTTGTTTCCCGAGGGGGTTGAATTGGTTCAGGCTACCGTAACAAAAATCGAATCAGGGGAACGAAGGCTGTTTTATCAAGATGAAGCAGGGATTGAGTTTCTGATGAACTACGATATTCTCGTTTTGGCGACAGGCAGTATCGTGCTGCAACCTGTCCGTGATCAAGGTGGTTTGGCTTTGATAGACTTAGACACTGCGAGGGAAATCCGAGAGACGTGGCGTGTGAATTTACAGAGAGCCGTTAAGGAAACAAACGCGGAAGAACAGCAGAGATTAATGACAATTGCCGTTGCAGGAGCTGGTATAAGCGGCATCGAGACATCTGCTGAACTAGCACATTTTGTTCGTGCAGATGCGTTAGCATTGGGGCTTAACCCAAGTGATGTGAGAATATACCTATTGAATGCACACAATCGGCTTTTCGAAGAAGGCCCGGCCAAGGTTGGGCAGAAACTGGAACGTTTGCTTGCCGAAAACGGCGTAATGACTTTACATGGGAGCAAGGCACTAAAGGAAAAGGAGGGAATCTTAACCCTGTCAAGTGGTGAAACGATGCCTGTCGGTCTATGTGTCTGGACGTTGGGACTGTTGCCTAATCCCATGCTGCGAAGACTCGGGTTGCCGCTCACACCGAAAGGATATGTGATCGTAGACGAGTGTTACCGAGTTCAAGGGGTTCAGGGCGTATATTGTATCGGGGACTGTGCTCAGATTGTAGATCCTGCTAGCGGCCGGGTGGACGGGAAGACATGTAAGGAAGCGACGGCTCAAGCGTCAAGGCTTGGTAGGATTTTGTCAGCAGATAGTGAAGGACATCGAGCGCCAAGACACAAGAGACATACGGAGTTTTTCTGTTTTGGCTTGGGTCCAGGGCAGGGAATGGTGTGGACACATCAATGGGGTCTAGACATCATCTTAACGGGAAAATTGGGTTGGCGAATTCGAAAATTGACATGGGATTCACCAAGTCTGTTAAAAGAAAGTTAACATAGTAGTAATGAGAAGCAGCAAAGCCTTGCTCACAAAACTCTTTTGTGGAAAACATGATAAATTAAGCAAACATACGCCGCTTATTCTCGGGTAGGAACTCTAGCCATACCCACCATGTCCGATATCTTAGGAACGATGTGTGAAAAGCACACAGCACTGTTCAAATCCGTCCAAGGAGCAAAAAAATATGAAAACGAATGTGTACAATGAAGATCAAACTTCAGATGGATCTCAGCTCAATGTGTTAGGGAAATCCACATCTCGGAAAACCAAAGTGCTGTCAAAAGCAGGTTCAACAAAGTGGATCATCGCCGCACTGCTCTTTCTGAGTGTCGTTCCACTCTCCGCCGGCGCCTTCCGCCTAACCGAACTGGCAGGCGGTGCGGAAATCATCCCGGCCGATGCGCGGTTCACTGAGTCACCCCTGCCGGTGGTACTGCATATCCTGAGCGTTAGCGTGTATACCATCTTAGGAGCCTTCCAGTTCGCAACCGGTTTTCGCCAGCGCTGGCCCGGCTGGCATCGCGCAGCTGGACTTCTCTTGGTTTTATGCGGACTGCTTGTTGGGTTTTCAGCGCTATGGATGACCCTTTTTTATCCCCGTCAGGCGGGCACTGGTGAGATGCTTTATGCATTACGGCTCTTGTTTGGGTCCGCCATGGTCGTGTCCATCTTTCTAGGCTTAACCACGATCCGGCGAGGGGACGAGACCCGCCACCGCGCATGGATGATGCGCGGCTACGCGATCGGGCTTGGCGCGGGCACGCAGGTGTTTACCTTATTGGCCGGGGAAATGATTTTCGGTCCGCCCAGTGAGCTCAGTGGTGCGCTACTAAATGGTGCTGGATGGTTGATTAACCTCGCTGTGGCCGAAGTGGCCATCCGCAAGCAGTTGGCCACTCCAGCCCGCAAGGCATCAGCCGATGTTACCCATCTCCAATGAGGTCATCCTGATGGAAGCGCTCTATCAAGCGCCGAAGAGCTTCAATCTTAGGCGAAAATGCTTGAGGAGCGCACCGCGCGGATCGATTGTTGGTCTCGTTCATAAATAGAACACGGTTCAAAAACACCACAAGAACTGTTCTCAAGGTTTCGCTTGACAAGTGTAGGAGGAGAAAAAAATAAATGAAGAATGTATGATGTTAGGAGATTAAGATAATACGAGGGGGAGTATAGTTGAATAAAATACTTTTACACATAGAAGGGTTCGCCGTTTTATCTTTATGCCTTTATTTTTATAGAATTAACCAATTTAGTTGGGTTCTATTTTTTATTCTATTATTTTCACCCGATATAGCAATGCTTGGCTACCTATTTAGTAATAGGGTAGGTGCATTGCTATATAATGCATTTCATACGTATATCATAACGATTATTGTTATTTTTTGTGGACTGGTTTTAACTAACCAAACGGTATTAGCAATCGGTTTAATTTGGTCTGCACATATTGGAATGGATAGGATGATTGGATATGGTTTAAAATATCCAACAGCTTTTAAAGACTCTCATTTAAGTCGTGTATAATAAAAACACACCACACAAAACACCACGAAGACGATTCAGGGTGTAAATGAGGTTAGTTTGCACCAAATGAACCATCTCCGTGGTTTCGAACATTACCTGATTAATAAAATGATAAAGAGGAGAAGTGAGGTGATTGAATGCTAGAAAAGCTTAGAAAAGTTAAAATGAAAATATCTGTATTTATGGGGTTATGTTTTTACTCTTTGACAATCTTAATCCATGTTCTTATTATTAGTGGCATTATTCCATTCTCATGGGTTAATGGTGGAC
>JAIMAD010000119.1 GCA_023512145.1 Bacillus sp. (in: firmicutes)
ATAGGAGACTAAGAAAAAGTGTTTAGAAATGTATCGAAGAGTCTAATGTGATTCTATGAATTTTAAAGTTCTTGTACGGAGATCTTTTTTGAGATTAGGACAAAATAAACACAGTAGCAAATTTCTTTCTAATTCAATCAGGTTTATAAAAATTTACACTAGAAAGCAGAGGGAGATATTTTTGGCTATTAATATTGCTGCAATGATCGACCACACCCTACTGAAGGCTGAAGCAACGAGAAAACAGATTGAAACACTTTGCCAAGAAGCCAGGGAAAATAAATTCTATTCGGTATGTGTAAACCCAACGTGGGTCCTCACTTCTAAGGAATTACTGAAGGGTAGCGGTGTGAAGGTGTGTACTGTCATTGGCTTTCCTTTAGGGGCATCAACTACAGAAACAAAAGTGTTTGAAACGATTAACGCCATCGAACATGGTGCTGAAGAAATAGATATGGTAATAAATATAGGTGCATTAAAGGATCAAAACGATATGCTAGTGGAAAAGGATATCCGGGCTGTTGTTGAAGCGGCTAAGGGTAGGGCACTAATAAAGGTGATTATTGAAACAAGTCTTCTAAATCAAGTAGAAAAAATTCGCGCCTGTGAGATTAGCGTAAAATCAGGTGCTGATTACGTAAAAACCTCAACTGGATTTTCAAGCGGAGGAGCTATCGTTGCGGATATCGCCCTAATGAGGAAGATAGTTGGACCAAACAAAGGCATCAAAGCATCTGGTGGAGTGCGAAGTACAGCGGATGCTGAAAAAATGATTGAGGCTGGTGCAACAAGACTTGGGGCTAGTTCAAGTGTTGCGATAATAAAAGGACTAACAGTAACTTCAGATTATTAAAATAAGAAGGCTAATTACGAGGTCACGAAAAAGTAGAGATTGTTGAAAATATTGAGGAATCCCATCAGCATACAAAAATAAAAGAGGCTAAACACCTATATATAGTAGGAGTTTAGCCTCTTTTTCTCTTTAAACAGGTTTTTTCAGTGCCTTCCTCATTGCCGTCTTATTTTTATATAAAGTGGACTTAGGGACCAGTAGGTGGCTTTTTATCGTGTATGTATAAAATCAATTTTCCAAACTTAGTTGCAAAAGGTAAGGCAACTAGAGAAGTGGAGACATTAAAAATGACACTAATATGTGCTAATTGCACCCCTTTTGTGGTAGCAAGAAGTGGTGCCTTGTCAGCAAGTGTTGGAATGAGTGGGATAAAAATCAAGACACCCAATACATTGAGCCAGACATGAGCGTATGCTGCTAACTGTGATTCCTTTCCTCCGCCTATCGATGCAATAATTGCCGTAATACATGTGCCAATATTCGCACCAAGTACAATGGCAATACCTGCATCAAGCTGAAGAAGCCCTGCTGTTAGAAAACCCATGGCCATTCCAGTCATCGCAGTACTTGATTGAATGATGGCGGTGAATATCGCACCAGTTAACAGACTTAAGAAAATATTTTCATTAATCAAGACGATAAAATTATTAATAAAACTCATTAATGTCAATGGATGGGCTAATAGTTCAAACCCTTTCATGGCTGTAAAAACAGAGGTGATTCCAAACATAATCATCCCAATGCTTCTTGCTTTTTTATTTTTAAATAAAATAAGAAGAGCACCGCAAATAGCGAGTGGAATGAGGACCTTATCCAAATTAAAGGTAATTAATTCTGTTTTAAAGGTTGTTCCAATATTTGTACCGAGGATGATACCAATAGATTGAGGAAAAGTCATGAATTTTGTGGAAATTAAGCCTATTGTGATGACCATAACGGCAGAACTGCTTTGCAAAAGTGCAGTAACAAAAGTCCCTGTTAACATTCCTTTTAAAGGTGTATTTGTTAGTTTGATTAACCATAATTTTAATTTGTTAGCGGACAAATTAAATAATCCAAACCTAATAATGGTCATTCCGAAAATAAACAATAAGATACAAAAAATAAATAATACTATGTATTGCATGTCTTAGGCCCCCCTCTTCATTGTATGTCTTACAGGTAAAGACATGTCAGTTTGTATACTTCATAATTGTGAATAATTTAATAAAAATTAATAAAAAATAAAAAGCCTATCCAACACTAAGAAATTAAGTTGACCTTGTATCAAGGTTATATTATAATTGCAAAGTACATGGATATGTTAGTGTGTTGTGTTTCGGAGGGAGGGAAAGAGAATGTCTAAAACCGTCGTTCGTAAAAACGAATCGCTTGAAGATGCTCTTCGTCGCTTCAAACGTACAGTATCAAAAACTGGTACTTTGCAAGAGGCAAGAAAGCGCGAATTCTATGATAAGCCAAGTGTAAAACGTAAGAAAAAGTCTGAAGCAGCTAGAAAACGTAAGTTTTAAGAGAGGGTGTTATACATGAGTCTTCTCGAGCGTTTGAATAAAGATATGATACAAGCGATGAAAAGCAAGGAAAAAGACAAACTCTCTGTAATTCGGATGGTTAAAGCTTCATTACAAAATGAAGCCATTAAGCAGGGAACGCAAGTTCTTACCGAAGATGTAGAGTTAACGATCCTTTCTCGCGAAGTGAAACAACGCAAAGACTCCCTCCATGAATTTGATAAGGCTGGTCGTCAAGACCTAGTCGATAAATTGCGTACAGAGTTAGCTATCGTTGGACAGTATATGCCGAAACAACTTTCTGAAGTTGAGTTGTCTGAAATTGTGATAGAGACGATTGCTGAAGTCGGTGCAAAATCAAAAGCAGAAATGGGAAAAGTGATGGCTGCGATTATGCCCAAAGTTAAGGGTAAAGCAGATGGGGCACTTGTTAATAAATATGTACAACAACACCTTTCATAGTATTCCGACATAAAGACTACAGGCGCTAAGCTTGTGGTCTTTTTATCTACATTTAAAAAAAGTGAAACCTTTTGGGTATATAGACGTATAAATTATAGTCAGATTAAAAGGGAAGAAAGGGGGCCCCTCGGATGATTGGATTTCTTACTGACCCGCTTGTTATAACAGTTCTTTTAACAATTGCAGGAGTTGGAATCGTGATGGAGCTTTTTTCACCAAAGTTTGGTGTGTCTGGTTTCATAGGTATATTAGCGCTTATTTTATTCTTTTATGGACACTTTTTAGCGGGTCTTGCAGGTTATGGTTCATTGCTATTATTTGTAGGAGGAATTATGCTAATTTTCTTAGAGTTCTTTTTGCCTGGGGCAATCGCAGGAACACTTGGAGTTGCAGCCATAATTTTTAGTTTGTTTTTAGCAGGAGAAGACTCGATGCAGATAGGAATTTCCATCTTAATTTCCATATTCTTTTCTGTATTAGTATTCTTTGTAATGGTTAAGATGTTTGATAAAAAACTTGTTCTACTTAGTAAAATGGTTCTGGTTGATACATTCAGAACAGAAGATGGGTATGTTTCCAATATTAATCGTTTAGAACTGATGGGACTTGAGGGGACTGCCTTAACCGCGTTACGACCAGCAGGAACGGTTATTATTAACAATGAACGAATCGATGCGGTGAGTGAAGGTGGCTTTATCGAGCAAAACTCGATTGTTAAAGTTATTGAAGTTGAAGGTGCCCGCATTGTTGTTAGAGAGTTGGAGTAATAGAAGGAGGTCAAAAAAATGGTAGTTAGCAATGGAACAATTTTTATCATTGCCGTAATAGTTGTTGCTTTAATATTTTTGGGGATTATATTATCCTTTGTACCAGTTATGCTGTGGATTTCAGCATTAGCTGCAGGAGTTAAAATTAGTATTTTTACATTAATTGGTATGAGACTTAGAAGGGTAACTCCTAGTAGAGTGGTTAATCCGCTCATTAAAGCCTCGAAAGCTGGTTTAGATGTAAACATCAATCAGCTTGAAAGTCATTACCTTGCAGGCGGAAATGTCGACAGAGTGGTCAATGCATTGATTGCAGCACATCGGGCCAATATTGAATTATCCTTTGAACGTTGTGCGGCCATTGACCTTGCCGGTCGAGATGTTTTAGAAGCAGTACAAATGAGTGTAAATCCAAAAGTAATTGAAACACCGTTTATTGCAGGTGTTGCAATGAATGGTATCGAAGTAAAAGTAAAAGCAAGAATTACGGTTCGTGCGAATATTGGAAGACTTGTTGGTGGAGCAGGAGAAGAAACCGTCGTAGCCCGTGTTGGTGAAGGTGTCGTTTCAACAATTGGTTCAGCGATTAATCACAGCAAGGTGTTAGAGAATCCTGAGTTAATTTCGCAAACAGTCCTCGCAAAAGGACTTGATGCCGGTACAGCCTTTGAAATCTTATCGATTGACATCGCGGATGTCGATATCGGTAAAAATATTGGGGCGGAATTGCAAACAGAACAAGCAGAAGCCGATAAGAAAATTGCCCAAGCGAAAGCTGAAGAGCGTCGTGCCATGGCAGTTGCTTTGGAACAAGAAATGTTGGCAAAGGTTCAGGAAATGAGAGCAAAAGTAGTGGAATCGGAAGCGGAAGTTCCGCTTGCGCTCGCTCAAGCGCTTAAATCGGGAAATATCGGTGTTATGGATTATATGAACTATAAAAATATTTCAGCAGATACAGATATGAGAGGTTCAATTGGAAAAATAACTGGTGACAAAAAAGACGACAAGTAAACCACCATTCAAGAGTAAAAAGGAGGTGGGTTTTTGAATACGACAATACTTATCATGATCATTATTGGGGTACTCTCAAGTATTTTGAGCAAAGGCAAAGGGAACAAACAGCCTTCTAAGGATAAACCATCTTCAGGAAATAGTTTTGAAGAATTTCGAACACTTTTCCAAAACCAATTAACGGGGCAGGTTCCAGAAAAGACGAATACAATTCAATTGCCTGAAAAAATGGAAGTTCAAGCATCCAAAATGAGAAATTTTGAAGAAAAATACCAACAAATGAACCAAGACACGGAAACTAGTCACTTAGGAAGGACCAAATCACCAAACCCTAAGCAGCAAAAACGAACGAGAGCAAAAGTAACTGATGATATAGTAGTGGACACTAATTCGTTAGTTTCTGAACGTCCAGATGCATCGGTCTTAATAAATGGAATCATCTGGTCTGAGATTCTCGGTGAACCGCGTTCGAAAAAACCATATTCTTTTAGACAGGTTAAGAGGTAGTTGGCTTACAGATAGCTAATCGAAAAAGATGTGCTAGAACCCCCTTTCATTTCATAAATATGAAATGTTTTATAGGGGGTTTTTTTGATGGATAATATTAGCTTAGACTCTCAGCAACACTTAAATGGGTCGTGCCCTGGAGATGAGCCAACCTATCAAAAATCCCGCCCATAACCATTAATAAAGAAGAGACAGATAATGAACTGGATAACTATAGCTTATAGGAACTCCAAAGGGGTCTCTTTTCATTTGCAATTGATACTGGGGGTGTATTCCGATGTTTTCAATGGCCCAACACATTAACCTTTCAATGCTACAATGAGGCTTAAAGAATAACCACAGGTTCAATTTTAAACAAAACTAAATTAAGGGGAGGAGTGACCACTTAACACGCAGTAAAGATCCATTCTGAGAATCTGTGTGGGAGTGTATGAATTATGGACTCACTAAACTCATGAAATGGACTTACTACACACACCCGTTTTACAAGTTCAGTTTTAAGGTGGTAACAGAAGCAGCTTGAGGATGTATACTATCCTCAAGCTGCTCCTTATGCCTGTTTGACTAAAGCCCCTTTACTGCAATAAGAATGGCGGACTTTAGAATTTACCATTAATTATGCAAAGAACCCAAAAAGTCATTCATACGAATTAACATATCTTCTATTTTATGTTCTTTATTTAAATTCGCTTGTCCAGTCACTTTTACTACTTCTGAATTTTCACTGCCTTCTTTTTGGTACTGCAATTCTATTGTGAAATTATAAATTATTTCTTTAGAATCTGTTTTTTCATATTCGATGTTTTTTACCTGGAAATTGTAATAATCTTTTCCATTCGATGCAATCATTGATGTTAAACCGTAGTTATTAACGAATTCCACATAGGACATATCATCTGCAAAATATTCTTTAAATAGGTTTTGTTCATATTGACTTAAGGCTTCGAATTTTTCCTCCCCGCTCATATCGTTCAATATTTGGTTCAATTCATCACTTGGACCTGTAAGGCTATTCTGTAATACAACTTCAATCGTCCTTATATTTTCATCTTGAGTTTTCGTTTCCTTTTCTCCTAGTGAAGTGAGAGTATCCAAAACAATATCCTTTCCACTAAAAAGGAAAAACCATGAAAATGCAAACATACACAATACTAATCCACTTGATACGATAGTTAACCGTTTCATCATGTTCTTTCTCGTAATTTTCCGTGCGCTTTGTCTAAGTTTATATTCAATTGATGAAACAAATTCCTTCCTTGGTTGTAAAGGATACGTTTCTTTAATTAGGTTGAACAAATCTTTATCAGTTTGCATTACCAATTACCTCCTCTACATCTATATTCAATTTCTTTTTTAGGTCTTTTAATGCTCTGTGATAATCTACTTTGACCTTAGATTCACTGCAATGGAGGATTAGAGCTGTTTCTTTTATTGAAAATTCATTTATTCCTCTAAGCAACACGACTGTTCTATAATTAGGTTTTAATTTCGAGATTGCTTCATGCACTAACTTTTGCATTTCACTAAGTTCAACTAATTCATTTGGTCCTTTTTCCTTTGAAACCATATTCTTGAAAAGTCCTTCTTTAAAAATAGTAGAAAACCTCTTTTTTCTATAGTGGTCTATTGCCACATGTTTTGCGATTGAAAAAATCCAAGTTTTGATAGTACTATGACCATTGAAGTTTGATAAGTTTTTCAGTACACGAATAAATACTTCTTGTGTCATATCCTCCGCTTCATCTTGATTCCCCGAAAAACAAATAAGGAATCTATAAACATCTAAATAATGACGATTATAAATTTCGCTGATTCTTTCTTCCAAATTCTCTAAATCAAACAAACTTTTCCCCCCCCTTAAATTGAATTATTTATATATTAATCGTTTTACCTTAAGAAAAAGTTACAGGAATTTTGTTTGATTATTGACTGGTTTCACTCACACAACAATACTCTTTTTTATTTAACTTAATATAATATTTTGAATAACAGCTATAAAGCAATACTTAAACTCCCTCAGTAAGATAGCTATATCTCTCGTATGCTAACGGGTTAGTAAAAAGACATAATAAAATATCGAAGAAAGACTTGGATTTAAAACCAAGTCTTTTGTGTATTAAAATTACTATATTTCTTGTGTGGGATTTTTTTAATGACTAACCTTTTTGGTGGTCAATAGTGTATGCTGAAGGCAGTGCTAAAATCTTATTTTTGAAAGGAGAATGTCTTATGGTACGAACAATCTTAATGATCATTGGGGCAATCGTTGTAATTGGTTGGATTATAAATATGCTTTAAATGATGTAGGGAGTGAATGATTGTGGCTGAAGGCGTTATAGGACAAAGGGCCCTTACCTTGTGAAGCTGTGTAGTAAATCAGTCATACGTTCACCTACCCTTACTAAAGTAAATAGCCCAGAAACGTCCTCAGTAACACCAAGTAATATAAGTTAGGGCTAGTTACTGTTAGTTACATAGAGTACAACTGACGAGGGATATAGGCATAGTGGCATCCACATACCTACCATTATCCAGTAATTACCTATTTTCACTACCTTGCCAATGTGCTATAAGCTGTTACTTACTATCTATTGTCCTTATTGTTGTTCCATTCCTTTTAGAGAATGAAGTCAGTAAACAACGCTATAGACAAAAGAGGGCTGAGTTTTTGACCTTATAGTTCTTCTCTTTTTAAAATAGTACCCGAATATTTTCCGGAATTTTTAAATTCCTTCGTGGTTCCAAAAGTTATTTATACCGTTATTTCGCTTTTTCTCCACTTAAATTGGAACTACCCTCTTCTTTATCTTATTGTATCTGCTTTAGAAGGGGCTATAATGCCCCAATTTGATTTAAAAATAATTAACTTCTTTTTTGTTTTCTACTCCTTTTGATTAAATGAAATTTTGGTAACTTCTAGCCAAATCCATTTCACTTAATCGAATGGCTATATTTCTTAATTTCTTAAAACTTGAAATTAATATATCTACCTGACCATCAATTATTTTCAAATCAATTCCTTCAATTAATCCCGCTTGTGTAAAAAGCTTCATGTATTTGTAAGTTTGTCAAAATAGTTCCACCTTTTCCTATATTTTTTGCTGATTTTGAAGGGGCATTTTTATCGCCAATTTGTTCTGTAATTAGTTTGTAAATTTTGTTTCTAATAACGGGTTTTCGGCAAATCCTTCCTACCAAATTTCTTTATTGTCGATCTTATTGATGATTGTGACGGTAGCCTTAGATATATTGATATAGATGTTGAGTTATTAGAAGGGGAGTAGGCATTTGCTTACTTTCCTTTTTTATTTGTCATGGTAATGCAGGTTTCTAATATACATATATAAAAGGGAAATTTAATGAATTCAAAGTAACCCTCTATAAATAACTTCATAAATATGAGATGAAAGGGGGTTCTTTTTTTATGGAAAAAAAATGGGGCGGGCGGGTTCGTAACTGGATGGCTAAAAAAATGGATCTTCCTCAAGATGTCATGATGGATTTACCCCGAATAACGATGATTGGCCAAATTCATGTATATATTGAGAACCATCGCGGTTTGCTCGCCTTTACTGATAATGAACTTCGTTTGCTCCTTGCTCATGGGCAGTTATTGATAAAAGGTGAATCATTCGTCATTAAAACGATCCTCCCTGAGGAAATCTTGCTAGAAGGAAAAATTGATCAGGTCATTTATATAAATGATAATCCAGGAGGAACAAAATGAAAAACCAGTGGATTGAATTTTTATATGGTAGGGTTACCGTGAAAGTGTCGGGGAAGGGAATTGAACGGTTTTTAAATATCCTTACCAAAAACGGCATGCAAATTTGGCAGGTAAAACGGCATGGAATGGAGACAATTACTTTCAAAATGAAGCTTCAGGATGCTAAGAACATAAGAATTCATGCGAGGAAAAGTAAATGTAAAATAGTGTTTTTACAAAGAAGTGGAGTGCCGTTTTTACTTAAAAGATTGTTTAAAAATAGTGGTTTTTTGGTGGGGGCAATCCTGTTCTTTCTAACAATCTTATTCCTATCCAATGTTATTTGGGGAATTGAAGTAAACGGGGCAAAACCAGCAACCGAGTACCAAATACGTAAAGAACTGGACAAGATGGGTGTGAAAATTGGGAAAGTGCAATTTTTGGTAGACAATGTGGAAGGTATACAAAGGCGGTTAACAAATAACGTTAATGATCTTACATGGGTTGGTGTGGAATTAAAAGGGACAACCTTTCGCCTTCAAGTGGTTGAAAAAAATGAACCTAAAAAGCCAGAACAATTATCACCACAGAATCTTATAGCAAAAAAGAAGGCCATCATCGTCAGTTTGTTTGTTGAAGATGGGCAAAAAATGGTTGATATTCATGATCATGTTGCAGCAGGACAATTGCTCGTTTCAGGTGAAATTGGTCAGGAAGGTACACCTGTATTGGTTGCAGCTAAGGGAGAAGTATGGGGAGAAACCTGGTATAAAAGTCACGTAGAGCTCCCATTAGTAACCAACTTTAAGGTTTATAATGGACATGAGAAGCAAAAACACTCGATTGTACTGGGTAGATTAGAAATACCTGTTTGGGGTTTTGGGAAGACTAAATTTAAGGAATATGAAGTGGAAAAGGATGTTCACAAAATTCATTTCTTAAATTGGGAATTGCCGATCTCCTATCAAAATAAAACAATTCGTGAACGGGAAGTGTTCACGCGCACTTATACTAGTAATGAGGCAGAAATAATGGCTCTAGAGATGGCTAAAAAAGAAATAAAAAACCACTTAGATGAAGAAGCTATTATTAAAGATGAAAAAGTTTTACACAAAGCGAATGAAAATGGTAAAGTTATCCTAGATATTCATTTTAAAATAATTGAAAATATTGCAGTTGGGCAACCGATTACCGAGGAGGCGCAGGAATGACAGAAAAGTTAACTACGATAAACGTGCACCTGGAAAATCCAACGGAGGCAATAAGTTTATTAGGAAACGCTGATGCCAATATAAAAATCATAGAAGAAGAGTTTGAAGTCTCAATCATTACTCGAGGTGAATCAGTATGCCTATCTGGTGATGAAGATAGTGTCGTCATAGGTGGACAAATTCTTGATAAATTAATGATTGTAATACGTAAGGGAATTACCATAAGCCAAAGAGATGTCCTCTATGCTGTTCAAATGGCGAAAGCGGGAACACTTGATTATTTTGTTGATTTGTATGATGAGGAAATAGGTAAAAATGTAAAAGGAAAAACCATCCGGATTAAAACGCTTGGTCAAAGGGAATATGTGACAGCGATTAAGAAATTTGATCTTGTATTTGGGATAGGACCAGCAGGGACAGGTAAAACCTACCTTGCTGTTGTCA
>JAIMAD010000120.1 GCA_023512145.1 Bacillus sp. (in: firmicutes)
TGGGATCGTTTTACTGGAACAACAGAGAATAAATCCACCTTTGTCCCTGATTCTGCTATTTTAATAGCGGCCATCAAGCCAGCCAACCCGCCGCCTACGATAGTAATTTTTCCTGTACTCATAAAATATGTCCTCCCTTCATGCAATTAAGCAAACGCTAGGATTGCTTGTATACCGATGTACGATAAGACAATAAACAGTCCGAATGAAACGTATTGAGTTATTTTTTGAGACTTAGGTGACACCGTAATGCCCCAAGTAATAAGGAATGTCCAAATTCCATTTACAAAGTGGAAAATACAAGCGATTATTCCGATAAGATAGAGGGCAAGATACCAGCCATTGTCAACAATATTTGCCATTAAATCATAGTTTGCTTCAACACCGTTAAATTCAACTTGGACTTTCGTTTGCCATACATGCCAGAAAATAAATACAAGTGCAAGCAGTCCGGTAATCCGTTGAAAGTAAAACATCCAATTGCGTAAATACCCATAATGATTCACATTGTTTTTGGCCTGCATGGCAATGCGGACGCCATATAAGGCATGAAATAACAATGGTAGAAAGATAACGAATAATTCGAGAACATATTTGAATGGTAGATTTACCATAAAGCCAGCAGCTGTGTTATAGGAGTCTATACCCCATGTGGCTGTATAGTTTACAAATAAATGGATAGTCATAAAAACTCCGACAGGAATGATTCCTGATAAAGAGTGTAGCTTTCGAAAGAATTGTTGGTTTTTCCCACGCTCCATTGCTTTTTACCTCCTTAAGATGATTAAAATAATTACCATCAACGAAATTGATATCCCCCACTTGGTCCGGTGTAAGAAATCTACCGCACTTAGTCCGGGGTGAGAAATTTCTACCTCATTTGGTGGTGAGTGGTTCCGCTGTTCACGCATTGATGTATTTGGTTATTCCATCTCAAATATCCTTTATTTCTGCCACCCTATATTTCTCTACACCAATCTCGTACAGATCATTCCCTTCGCTGTCAACCGCAACTATACAAGGATAATCAACAACTTCCATGCGGCGGATTGCTTCAGGCCCTAGATCTTCATAGGCAACAATATCAACCTTTTTGATTGTATCGGCGATCAAGGCGGCAGCTCCACCAATCGCTGCAAAGTATACTGCTCCATTTTTTTTCATCGATTCAATGACCGCTTTACTTCTTGGACCTTTGCCTATCATCCCTTTGAGCCCCTGTTCCATCAATTCAGGAGAATAGGCATCCATTCGTCCGCTTGTGGTAGGTCCACAGGATCCGATTACTCTGCCAGGCTTTGCGGGTGTCGGTCCAGCGAAGTAAATAATCTGTCCCTCGACATCAAACGGAAGTTGTTTGTTTTCCTTTAACGCATCGACCATATTTTTATGGGCCGCATCCCTTGCTGAATAAATCACACCGGTGATTGACACCTGATCTCCTGCTTTTAAATCTTTTATTTGATCATTTGATAATGGTGTAGTTAATTCTTTAATCATTGGCATATTTTTGCACCCCTTATAAAATTGCCTCTGTATGGCGTGCCGCATGGCAATTTAACGTTACACAGACCGGCATCATCGCTATATGTGTTGGATATGTCTCAATATGGACAGCAAGTGCAGTTACCTTGCCACCAAAGCCTTGCGGGCCGATTCCTAACCTGTTGATTCGCTCTAATAATTCTGTTTCCACCTCTGCATAAGCCGGGTTTGGATTTGGTGCTCCCGCTTTTCTTGCCAGCGCCTTTTTAGCCAATAAAGTACATTTATCCATCGTTCCGCCAATGCCAACCCCTACGATGACCGGGGGACAAGGATTTCCACCAGCCTGTGTAATGGAGTTGACGATGAAGTCTTTGACCCCTTCAATTCCCTCAGCTGGTTTCAACATTTTAACTGTGCCCATATTCTCGCTTCCAGCACCTTTAGGAAGTATTTCAATTTTCACTTTGTCACCTGGGACGATTTCCATATGGATGACAGCAGGAGTGTTATCTCCTGTATTCTTCCTATTTAAGACAGGATCTGAGACGACTGACTTACGTAAGTAGCCTTCCTCATATCCTTGGCGGACTCCTTCGTTAATCGCTTCCGTCAGATCTCCATCTATGATTCTTGCATCCTGGCCTACTTCAACAAACACAACAGTCATTCCAGTATCCTGACACATTGGGGCATGCTCAGCTCGGGCTAGTTTTACATTCTTTAAGATTTTCTCAAGGCTGTATTTGCCAAACTGTGATTCTTCTTGTTCGAGCCCAGCCGCAATCAAATTTTCCACATCTTTTGGAAGATCACAGGCAGCTTTTATACACAGGTCTTTAATCGTACTTGTAATTAATTTTGCAGATATGGTACGCATTCCATTTTCCTCCTATTTTAGGAAACAGGTTCCCTTTTGTAATCTTCGTGATATAGAAATCTTCACTTACCTTCTTCAAACAAGCGACCCGATTTTACCAAAGACCTAACAGCTTCCACCAGGCACCACCGACTCCGAACCAGACAATGATATGAATAATTGAGATGACGAATCCAAGGGACCACCATTTATTTTGAGTGACATATCCACTCCCAAAAAAAACAGGAGCAGGTCCACAGCTATAATGGGTCAAACAGCCGAATAAATTACTAAATACGGCGAGGATTAAGGCTGAAACAACTGGTGGAGCTCCTGCAGCTACCAATACAGCCAAGAATGCTGCATACATCGCACTAACATGCGCTGTGTTGCTGGCAAAGAAATAATGGGAATAGAAATAGACAACTGAAAGAATAACTAACGTCCATATCCATGACATTCCACTAACCGCACCTTGCATCGATTCGCTGAACCATGGAATTAACCCAAATTCATTTAAAAAACTTGCCAGCATAACTAGTACAGCAAACCATACTAATGTATCCCAGGCACCATCTTCTTTCTTAATGTCTGTCCAGTTAAGAACTTGGGTTATTAGGAGAGCACACAATCCAATAAAGGCTGTGGTGGTTGCACTTATACTTAAACTTGTTCCAAAAATCCAAAGTACTAAAACGAGAAGAAAGACACCAATCATATGGTATTCTTCTTTTTTCAACGGGCCCATTTCCTTTAACTTTTGCTCTGCCATTCTGGATGCTTCAGGCGTTTCTTTTATTTCAGGCGGATATAATTTGTAAATTACATACGGAATCAGAATTAAACTAACCAGGCCCGGAACAATCGCAGCCGTTGCCCATCCAATCCAGGAAATTTTTTCACCAGTTATATCTCCGGCAATTTGAGCTGCTAACGGGTTAGCAGCCATGGCGGTTAAAAACATGGCAGAAGTAATCATGTCTCCTTGGAATGATACTTTTGTTAAAAATGCTCCAATTTTTCTTTCACTTCCATCTCCTACACGGGATCCATAGGTTTCTGATAAGGAGCGGATAATTGGCAATAGGATACCTCCAGCACGTGCAGTGTTCGATGGCATTGCTGGAGCTAGAATTAAGTCACTGGCGATTAGCGAGTATGACAAGCTAAGCGTTTTTTTTCCAAACTTTTTAACAAACATATAGGCAACTCTTGTACCTAATCCTGTCTTAATGAACCCTCTTGAAATAAAAAAGGCAATAACGATTAGCCAGATTGTTGTATTTTGGAATCCACTGAGCGCCTGTTCGATTGTCAATGTCTGTGTAAGGACTGTTGCTGTCAACGCCAAGATGGCGACACTTCCCATCGGCATCGGCTTTATTATTAAACCAATGATGGTAGCTACAAAGATTGCGAATAGGTGCCATGCTTGTGGTGACAGGTCTCCTGGAGATGGGATGAACCAAATTACCGCTCCTACTACGAGCATAATTAACAGTGGTATAAGCTTTACTTCCCCTTGATTTTTTTGTTTCTCAGCAGGATTGGAGACTATCTGTTTGTTTTTTATTGCAGGGATTGTCATTTTTTTCACTCCTTCTATATTTGTGAATATATTCACAAATATAATTAAGCTAATGCCTGTTTAATAGATTTTTAAGAATCCAGTTATCTTAAATTGCTTGGTTGAATTTTTAATTTTTTATCCCCCCATCATAAATGAGTATTTTTTAAGAGGTTACTACTCTCTGCTATACATGTAGAATACTGAATTTAGCCAATGGAAAATAGTTAATAAAAATTATTAAAGTGTTTTGTAATTAAAGTAAGTAAGTACACCTAAATAAAAAACAGATAGAGAACGAACCTCTATCTGTTTTCCATATTATTAGCTTATATATTTCATCACTTCATCATTATTCAAATTTGCAACGTGATACATATAAACAGGACGCCCTACTGTCCCGTATACGACCTCTGTCTCCAGTATTTGAATTTCAGTTAAAAAACTTACATATTTCCTCATTGAAACCCTTGAAATCCCAACCATACAAGCTAGTTCTTCTGTAGAAAAAGATTGTTTCCCCATCGTGGATACTTGGTCCCAGACCTTGATGAGTGTATTTTTTGTAAGCCCTTTAGGCAATTCGTATCCACTAGAATCCCTCTGTTCTTTGTGAAGAAGAAATTGGTCCAAATCGATCTGATTCATTTTTTCCTGGTCATTAATAATCATTTGCTCTTTTCTGTATGACTGAAGGGCTTCCTGGAATCTTTCAAGCTCAAATGGTTTTATTAAATAGTCCACTACTCCTAAACGGAGGCCTTTCTTTATGCTTTCCTTATCACAGGAGGCCGTTATAACAATGACATCAATCGCTATTCCCACCCCACGAATGGTTGAAAGAAGGCTCCACCCATTTTCACCCGGTAAATGGATATCCAGTAAAATGAGATCAACTTTTTCACTATCAAGGATTAGAATTGCCGACTCCACGGACGCTGCAATCCCTACAAGTTCAAATCCCTCGATATGGTCAAGATATCGACAGTTGATTTCAGCTACCATTGGATCATCTTCAACAATGACGGTTTTAATCATGATACTCACTCCTTTTCTTCAAATGGGATAATGACATGAATACTTGTACCTCTTCCTATTTCGGATGTAATAAAAATATTACCATTCAATTTATTTGTTGCGCGCTGGACTAAATAAAGTCCAAAGCCGCGGTCTTCACCTTTGGTTGAAAAACCCTTATCGAAGATCAAACCCTCGGTATCCTTGCTCATGCCCATACCTGTATCAGAGACTATTATTGAGAGTTCTTTGTTATTAACCGGAAGTATTTCTACTTCTACCTTCTTCTCTTCGCAACCCTTCAATGCTTCCAAAGAATTATCAATCAAGTTTCCAAGTATGGTTACCAAATCTTGTACCCAGTCGTCATTTTTCGATTTGGGAACAAAACTCTTCTCTGTGAAATGAAGTACTGCTCCTTTTTCTCTTGCATAACTAATTTTGCCAATGATAAATCCAGCAATGACCGGATCTTTTATTCTAGCTGTGATAAACCCTAAGTCTGTTTGAAATGAATAAGATATCTGCTTCACATATTCTGCCAACTGTTCATAAATTTCCATTTTAACCATACCAAGGATGACATGAAGCTTATTCATAAACTCATGGGTTTGTGATCGTAAAGCCTCAGCGTAAGCCCTTGCACCTGTAAGCTGTTCAGCCATTTGTCTGATTTCTGTTTTATCCCTAAAAGTCGCAACAGCTCCACTGATGTTCCCATTGACATAAATGGGAACAATATTAGCTACAATGACCAGTCCCCTTAAAGAGTATTCTTGGTCAAGTGACTTTTCACCAGTCTCCATCAACTGTGTAAAATGAAGCTCGGGAAAGATTTCTTCTATATCTCTCCCGATTGGATTATAGTTCATTCCTATAGATTTCATTAATCTTGCTGCTTCCTGATTAAAAAGAGTGATTTTTGAAGACCGATCCACTGCAAGCACACCTTCACGGGCATATTCCACCACAGCACTTCTTTGTTTTAGTAAATTTGCTACTTCTGCCGGTTCCATACCAAACAAAATTCCCTTTACTTTCCTAGCAAGTAAGACTGCGCCTATTATACCTACAATCAATCCTAATATCATACTAATAAAAATTACTCTTATACTTTTCCATACCTTACGCTGAACGTCGTCAAGTAATACCCCAACCAAAATCGCTCCAATTTGTTTTCCATCCTTACTATATACAGGTGTAAAATATCTTAATGATTCCCCAAGAGTCCCCCTTGCCATAGAGGTATGTTCGTGACCCTTATAGACTTCGCCTGCATCACCGCCCACATATTTTTCACCAATTTTACTTGGGATAGGGTGGGATTTCCTAATTCCGTTCATGTCGAGTACAACAATAAAAGGTACTTGTGCAGCCTTCCGCATTTTCTCAGCATATTTCTGAATCGTTTCATCGCTTTCTTTACCACTAAGGCCATCTATAAATATAGGTGAAATGGCTGCCACCCTTGAAATGCCCTTTGCTTTCTCCTCGATATGCTCAAAAATGGTTTCTTCTACATTTTTGTGTACAAAATAATTGGTTACTAATAAGCAGCTGATACTCACACCACACACCAATAAAGTTATCGTGGTTTGCAGACGAAGATTTAATTTAATTTTCATCGTTGTTACCCCTTTAGGATTTAACCTTAGAGAAAATTACCTCTATATCTCAATGTCTTATATTATAATCTTTGAATTAGGATAAAATTGTTTCAATATTGTGAAGGAGAAACTGGATGTGAATGAGATGACAAATTGTTGAGGTGACCGTTCGCAGTAATTTTAGAGGTTTCTAGCGACGACATTTACATGTAATGCTGGTGAAAGAAACATATAAATGACTAATCCAATCGAATAGTAATAATCTCTCATTTAGATTATCTTCATAAAAGTGACAGTATGACTCCCTCTATTAATTTAAAAGAGGGATAGTTTTTTAAAAAAATAAATAAAATCTTGTGATGGATAATATAAAACCGGCTCCATTACCACGACGTATGGACTGGATCACTCCAAACACAAAAGCTCAGCCTTAAGTAGGCTGAGCCAAATTTATTGTAAACTTTAATTTCTAAGTTGATCAAGATTACAATTTTTCTGCCAATTTCTTAATGATTTTTTCACAAATTTCATGGGTCTCCAGCGCATCCCAAGCAGTGATTCCCGGCTTAGCATTTGTCCGCACAGCGTTAACAAAGTCACCAACCATTTGCTCAAAACCACGCTTTACTAGGGTAGATTCCCAGTCACTACTCCGGACTTCGCTATTCTCCGAATCCTTTGATATCACTAGCTTGGAAACATTATAGACGGTTCTTTTTTCCAAAGGTCCCATCACCTCAGCAATCTCTTCGTTCGTCCCATTATCCCTGTTCATGATGCCAATCGCCGTCTTTCCCGACGAGATGAATTGAACGACGACGTGATAAAGTTTGTCATCTATCATTCTCCCATTGACAATCAACTCATCAATTGGGTATGGAAATAGATACCTCATCGTATCAACCACATGAATGAAATCATCAAAGATAAAGGTCCGTGGCTCACCTGGGAGACCTTTACGGTTCTTCTGGACAATAACCATATTTGGACTTGTTACCTCCTTCAGTTTCCTATAGGAAGTCGCATATCTACGATTAAAACCAGTCATTAGAATCAGGCTATTCTGTTCTGCCTGTTCAACAAGCTTTTTGGCACCCTGATAATTATCCGTAATTGGTTTATCCACAAATACATGAATATTGTGGTTTAGCAGCACATCGACAATTTCCTCATGAGAAGATGTCGATGAATGGACAAATGCACCCGAAATACCACTGCTAAGCAGTGACTCTAGATCAGCATGGAGATTTAAAAAGCGATGTTGCCTGCCAATTTCCTTTAGCTTCTCTTGATTTCTAGTGTAAAAATGAAATTCCACATCTTTCATTGCACTATAGACTGGTATATATGCTTTTTGTGCAATATCCCCAAGTCCGATTACTCCAATTTTAAGCACTAATAATCCCTCCACTTTTTTTCGAATTGAATTACTATTTACTACCATTACAAGGGTTAGGCCCATTTCACACTACATTTCAGCCAATATTAATTAACTTTATTTTATCATCTATAGATTCTAAGTGGGTAATCCAACTTTCTAATGGTCAGAATCCTAGCGTTTCAACAAGTTACTAGTGAATTTCTTCCTCTTTTTAAAAAATTAAATCCTATTTTATTTTCGTATTGATACTTTATTTTGATTTTACGTTTTATTCTCTTTTAATGGGATATATTTCAATTGTTAGTGATTGTAGGATTCATTACAGGTTAAGCAAGATCCTCTATGTACACAAATAATCCCACCACAGTTTATTAGTACTTAATTCATGTCTATAATTCCCTCTTAGTGATTATATCGTTTTATTTTAAAAATCTGCATCCTAATTTTGATCAGCATATTTCCACCAAAAAGTAGTACCAAATAGCCCGACTAAACTGGTTAAGAGTACAATTACAATGCTAATAGTTTTAAGTGTTGCACTCTCGCTGCCGGCAACACCACTTGCAAGAGCAGGGATTGACCATGGAAAAAACTGACCATAGCCTGTTGCCGCAATGATTTGAGCCAATACAAGCATAAATACCACAAAGCCAAGTGGGGATAGATAGCCACGCCCAATACTTGCAAAAAGAGCAACTGGTGTAGAAAGCAAAATTGTAAGTAAGGTACAAATAAAGAAAATTGACAGCCCCCGCACACCAAGTTCAAATGACCAACCAGGTATATCAACAGCATTCCCAACAATTAGCCCCAAGACAAATACAAATAAAGAAAGCAGTAAGCACCATATAAATATCACTAGGAATTTAGATAACACAATAACAGTTCGTGATATAGGTAATGCCAACAAATCTTTGATTGTTCTATCTGAATACTCTCTTCCAAAAACCCAACTAGTCACAAAACCAAAGACTAGTAAGCCACCGATAGATATCGCTTGCGAAAGAAGACTAAGATATGAAGGCCAATCTGCGGTACCAGCCAGCTTTGCTTTTGCAGAAATGACACCCATCTTTTGTGCTAAGGCGGGATCTTTTAAAATAAACATAAAGAATCCCCCCATAAATGGGACAATTAGCAGTGCAACCATGGTTATTAAAGGCACTTTAGAATGGAAAAACTTTTTGCTTTCCACTGAAAAAGATGTAACTAATTTATTCACTTTGTAGCCCCACCTACTTCTTCGATCATTCTTAGGAAATATGTTTCTAAATCTTCTTTTTCAACCTTTAATAATGTGGGAGGATATCCTGCATTGACTAGTAATGTCGCCACTTTTTCCGGATGAACTATGGCACCTTTAGATTGGATTTGTAAAGCACGTAACTCTTGCGGTAAGTGCTCGTCTGAAGTATCTACTATGTATCCAGATTTAGACAGAATCGTTGCCATACCCGACCTATCTTTCCCATCTAAAATCAATGTTTTCTTTAATTGATTTTCAAGTCGTGCTCTATCAATCTCTTTTATTAGTTTGCCCTCGTGTATTATTGCTATATTCGTCGCAATTCTTGAGATCTCATCTAACTTATGACTAGAGATTAATATAGTTACACCTGAATTCTTAGCTAACTCCTGTAGTAATTCACGGACCTCAACAATACCTTCAGGATCTAACCCATTAGTGGGTTCATCTAATATCAAAATTTTAGGTTTGTGAATAATTGCTTTGGCTATGCCAAGTCGTTGTGCATTTCCTAAAGATAGATGTTTCGCTTTCTTGTCAGCATATCCTCCTAATTTTAGTTTACTCATAATCCAATCAACACACTTTTTATCCCCAATACCTCGTAGCCTACGAATGATTTCTAAGTTTTCCCTTACTGTTAATTCAGGATATGAGTAGGGTGTCTCGACAATATAGCCAACGTCTTTCCACATGCTTATTTTCCCCGCAATTACCTTATCTCCTTGTAGATAACATTGTCCTGTTGTTGGGGCTATCATACCTAGTAACATCCTAATAGTTGTCGTTTTCCCTGCACCATTCAGACCTAAAAAGCCAAATATTTCTCCCTTTTTAACAGATAAGTTAACATTATCGACAGCAAGAGTTTTACCATAAAGCTTTGTTAAATTATTCGTATTTATCATTTCATTCATGAAGGCAATCTACCTCCTCAATTAACTACTGCATTAGACCAGTTAGTAAAAGTTATAGAACCACTACGCTGTTCTTCTCGGTAAATTTTCTTATAAGATACTCAAATTTATAGTTTTGGATCATCTTACAATAAAAGCTTACCATTTTAAAAAAGTTAATAAAATCAACTCTGAAAATTCTTACCCGCTTATATTTTCAACTGTTTTGAGTTTACTGATGACTTATACGGTCATCAAATTCCCCACTTAAATTCTAACGAATTTTGAAGAAGGGGTTTGTAATGTATCGAACCTAAGTGCTGAACGCTTAACATCACTGGACCTGCGACATTGTGGCTCTATTGACCAC
>JAIMAD010000121.1 GCA_023512145.1 Bacillus sp. (in: firmicutes)
AATACGAAGCGCGGAAGAAAAAAACACGCCACTTACAGGTTGAAAAATGTCTTTTTTATTGACAGAAGTCCATTATCTGCCAAATCCCCTTCTCTTCAAAAGAAAAAACACCAGATAAAATCTGGTGCTACTGCGTTATTATCTTATTTCCAGCTGCTTTCTGGAGTCTGTTCATGATGGCGTGCCCGACACCCGTATGCGGAAATACTTCACTATAGATAATATCTACCCCGGCTTGGTTAAAGCTCCTTAATGTATCATAAAGGGAGGCGGCGACCGTCTCAAGCGTTGCCCTCTTCCCGCAGGCTAAGACCACATCAGCCTTGATGACACCGATATTCTCTTCTGTCGTTAACACGCCAACCAGCAGCCCTTCCCGTCGCTTTTCTTCTACTAGACCTTGAAGAAAAGCCGTGGTTCCTGACACCAAAAAAAGTGGTGCATTTGGTGAATAATGACGGTATTTCATGCCCGGTGATTTAGGACTCACGTCTTCGTCCGTTAAGGCCGGGTCGACGTGAACCTCGCCGATAATCGCTTCGAGCTGTTCTTTCGTTACGCCGCCCGGTCTTAAAATAACGGGAATCTCTTCGGTGCAATCGACAACCGTTGACTCAACGCCAACACCTGTTGCACCACCGTCAAGCACACCAGCAATTTTTCCGTCTAAATCGTCAATGACATGCCCAGCCTTCGTTGGACTCGGTTTGCCTGAGCTATTGGCACTTGGTGCGGCAATCGGCAGCCCGCATTTTTTCAAGAGCGCTAGTGCAACTGGGTGATCCGGCATCCTGACCGCCACTGTCGACAGACCAGCAGTTGCTTTTTCAGAAAGAACACCGTCTTTCTTTTTAAAAATAATCGTCAGTGGACCTGGCCACAAAGCCGCCATCAACAGTTCAGCCTTCACGGGAATTTCCGTGACAAAGTTCTTCAGTTGCCTTATTTCAGCAATATGAATGATTAACGGATTATCTACCGGTCTTCCTTTAGCCGCAAAAATTTTTCCGACTGCTTCGTCGCTTTCGGCATTGCCACCAAGTCCATAAACGGTCTCTGTCGGTAGGGCGACCACTTCATTTTCGCGCAAAAGATTTGCTGCATCCACAACTTGTGGATTACTTTCAAGATTATCCACAAACTTATCCACTATCCAAACTTTTGTGATCATTATTATCCACCTTTAGTGCAATTTAGCCTATGATCAAAATATGGCGAAAGTAGGCACCTAGACTTATATTTTTCACTCAATATGTTTGAAAGTATAAAAGATGGTAGACAGAAACACAAGTGTTATCCACAAATTGTGTACAACTTCCTATAAATTGTGGATAACATTCAGGACTTATCCCCGATTATAAGGAGATTTTGAAAAAAGATGAGTTATCCACATTTAAAACGTGTTGCATATATTCTGAGTGATAAAATGCAGGAGGCAAATCCTCGCTAGTAATCTTCCGAAAGCCCAGTAAATCAAAGAACGGTAACGTTACGCTCTTATTTGTTGCCATAAAGATACTTTTTATCCCTTTTTCTTTAGCTAATTTCAGCATTTGGTTAAAAAGAATGATGATATCCTGTTCGGCTTGTCCAGTTGTAACCACAAGCGAGCGTAAAAGCCCGAATTCCGCAAATACTTCCATGCCAAGTGTGCCCGTTAATGTACCGTCCACACGTTCTATAAGCAAAAAATGGTCGATGGTTTCTTCCGTTAGCCCATCATTCCCCAGCTTTGCTTTTACAAGAAACGCTCGTATAGAGTCAAGATCTCCAATATTCGCCCTGCGAATTAGTGCCACCAAAGCTTCCACCTCTTTTTAGGATTCTACTCTATTAATATGAAAAGGGTGGCAAAATAGAACAGGGCGGGTTTTAGAATCTAGTAAATTATTTTTGCACATGGAAAAACCAGCACCAAAAAAATGTACCGATTAGAGTAGACACATTAAATACTCTAAACAGTACATTTTATAATTGGAACTGGCTTACTTAAATATACGCTCCCACAGCTCGACGACAAAAAACTTTACCTTCACAGGCTGCTCATCTTCTGCCGTGTACACTGAGCTAGCCTTTTTAGCATGTTTCTTCGACACGCTATCTGAGTTAATTGTGTTGTCTACTAACACTTCTTCCTCACTTGCTGTTTCTGTTTCTGGCTCCGGCTTCGAATCAACAACTTCTTCCTCACTTACGGCTTCTACCTCCGGCTTGCCACCAACAACTTCTCCCTCACTTACGGTTTCTACCTCCGGCTTCGCAACAACAAATTCTCCTTCACTTACGGTTTCTGATTCCGTCTCTGCAACAGCTACTTCTTCCCCACCATCAAAGCCAGCACTGACAGCTACACCATTTGAAAAATCTAGGAAACACAAGGGTGGGTAAAGCACACACCACCAGTTCGCCCCATCACCCGAACCCAATGTAATTAGAATCGCTTGATACTCACCAGCTGGATATAAAAATTGACCATATAATTTCGTTGGAAACTGAACGTTACCAAATTCCACCTTCACCGACTGGTCATCCCCTTGCTCGCGGACAACCTTTTCAGCAATCGCTTGAATCTCGGGGATATTCTCTGTAATGACTGTTTTTGCTTTTTCCATTGAAGTTAAATCCTGAACCCAGAGCGTAATCTGGGCGTTAACCGCATCACGGACTTTTCTTTTTATGAGCTGATCCTTTTCTAGATCACTATTTGCAAGAATTCGCAGCCTAATCGCTTCCCCTGGGATCACAATCGATTCCTGTGCGACCGCTTCTGACTTTGGTATATATAAACTCAAAATCGTTCCTACCGACAAAACGATTAAATATCCCCAAACCACTAGTTTGTTTTTCATTCATAACACCGTCCCTTCGCTATCCTCAGTGTGGACAAAATGCCAGAATCCTAAACTAGTAATTTTCCTATTTTCTATTAAAAAAACTCGAATTTCAGGAAAAAAGATTACCCTTTTCTTGATGATTTAACCTATCACTAGCTGCTACCCTTGCGCTGGACTATTCTCAAAGCTAAAATTTTTCTAGTAAAAAAACTTCGGGGTTTAATCCCCGAAGCCGATTTCCGCAAACACCATACGATCCTTGCCAAACATATCATTTACAATTTCTACTTTTGCCTTAACAAACGCTTTTTGAAAAAGCTCCGCTACCGCTTCACCCTGCCCGGCCCCAATTTCAAAGCCAACCAGTGCCTGTGTTGCTAGTACCTGTGGCAGCTCGACCATAAAACGACGGTAAAAGTCCAAGCCATCCGCCCCGGCAAACAAAGCACGGTGCGGCTCGTGCTCCGTGACCACTTCTGACATCGAGTACATATCACCGAGCGGAATATAGGGGGGATTCGAGAGGATCACATCAAACCTTTCGCCACTCTCGATAAACGGCGCCAGTAAATCCCCTTCACGAAAGATAACCTCCGCCCCAAGACTTGTGGCATTCTCCCTCGCAACAGCAAGTGATTCCACTGAAATATCGGTGCCTGACACCATAAAAGTCAGGACTTTAGAATTTAGCTCTTCAAGCTCAAGCTTCATGCTAATGGCAATTGCTCCGCTACCTGTACCGATATCGGCCAGTTTTATCGCTTGTGGACAGCCGCCGAAAAGCCTTTTCATCCTTTCGAGCGTCCCCTGCACAAGCTCTTCGGTTTCCGGCCTCGGAATCAACACCGCTTCATTAACAAGAAACGTTCGCCCGTAAAACTCCTCCGTACCGATGATATATTGAACCGGCACACCCGAACTATGTTCATAGACCGCTTTTTCAAAGTCTTCCCACACAGATGGCGCTAACTCCTCACGAACATTGGCAAATAACTGCGTGCGTGACAATCCAGTGAAATGGCGGAGCAAAAGCTCTCCACCGAACTCATCCCGACCTGATTTTTTTAAAAAAGAAGAAGCCCAATGAAGAGCTTCGAACATTTTTTTACTCATTTGCGGCACTTTCCAGTCGGCGCGCTTGATCATCCATAATCAACGCATCGATCACATCATCAAGCTTTCCTTCCAAAATCGTGTCCAGCTTTTGAATCGTTAAGCCAATGCGGTGGTCAGTTACCCGGTTTTGAGGGAAATTGTACGTGCGGATCCGCTCCGAACGGTCACCCGTACCAACAGCCGATTTACGTACTGAATCATACTCCGCCTGTGCTTCCTGCTGGAACTTATCATAAACACGCGCACGTAGTACCTTCATCGCTTTGTCTTTATTTTTATGCTGAGATTTCTCATCCTGAATCGATACGACAATCCCCGTTGGAATGTGTGTTAACCGAACCGCTGACATCGTCGTATTAACGGACTGTCCACCAGCACCACTTGAAGCAAACGCATCAAAACGAATATCCTTATCATGAATTTCATATTCAAATTCTTCAGCCTCTGGCAAACAAACAACTGTTGCCGTAGAAGTATGAATTCGTCCGCTTGATTCCGTTTCCGGGACACGCTGGACACGGTGAGCCCCATTCTCAAACTTCAGTTTCGAGTAAGCCCCCGTACCATTAATCATAAAGCTTATTTCTTTGTAGCCGCCAAGACCAGTTGGGCTCGCATCAATGAGATCCGTTTTCCATCCCTGTGCTTCCGCATAACGACTATACATCCGGTATAAATTACCAGCAAATAGGGCCGCTTCATCTCCACCAGCCGCACCACGGATTTCAAAGATAACGTTTTTATCATCATTTGGATCCTTAGGAACAAGTAACAGCTTCATCAGCGTTTCCAATTCTCCGATTTGCGCTTCCAACTCATTGACTTCTTCCTTGACCATTTCACGCATGTCAGCATCAAGCTTCTCATCAAGCATAGCCTTCGCTTCCTGCAATTGATCGCGGACCGCATTATATTCACGGTACGTTTGTACAGTCTTTTGTATATCAGATTGCTCTTTCGAATATTCACGAAGTTTTTTAGTATCTTTAACTATTTGTGGGTCGCTCAAAAGTTCATTCAACTTCTCATAACGATCTTCCACGGATTGAAGACGATCAAACACAGTTACTTCACCTCAGTTTTTTGTCCATAACATTGTAATTATAGTATAGTTGAAAACTACCGTCAAAACCAAATTTGTTTGCGGAGATCTTTTTGGGGGCATTTTTGCGTAGGAAAATCCTTTTTATTAAAATGAACTCATACTTCCGCCTCAAAAAAAACTGCATCTAGTACACTTCCTAGCTTTCATAAACTAGCTGTAGACCAACATAATAAAGACGGAGGGAGTGCCGATTACCCGAACATGTTGCATAGTAACTAAGTCCTTTTAGAATCCGGCATCCTATAAGCGTATTTGCTTATTCACAACAAATGTAAATAACGTGACAAGGTCAATTTCTAACATATTACACTTAGACTGGAAAATCTGGTTCATTTTTTAAGCTTTGCCCCTTTTTCACATTGTTGTTTCGAATCACTATTATAATTAGTACTAATTAAATTTATAGCTCATCTTTACTATTTAAAGTTAACGAGCATAACCTCACAAAAAAGATGCCCTGGAAACCAGAGCATGTTATCTGCGATCTTCCTGGACACGTACTTCAATATTATAACGCGGCAAGGCTTGAACTAGCTTGCGATGGAGGCGTGCCTCGGCATCAATCTTTTCACTATCTTTGAGCATCCCTTTTTTATAAACAGCAACCCACATCCGGTCACCATTGACTACGACAGAATCTGTAACAAATTCATTTGTATCAGCAATGACTTCTTTGGCTTTGTTGGTATCAACACCAATATTACCGGCACCTGTTTCACTGCCGCTTCCCGTTCCCTTCAAATCAAGAAAATTCGGGTTTTGATCAGTGATATCATCCTCCACTAGATGCTTGCGGTCCTTATCACGGTTTGACATATAGTTTGGGGCTCTTTCATCGGTACGCAAATCATAGGCTTCTTCCTTCGCACCACGATTATTCTGACACCCACTGATAATAAACAGCATAATTAACATGGGAAACATCCGCTTTTTCAAGCATGCCACCTCCTATTACATATCATGCCCGTCAGACCGATAACAAAAAACGTGTGAAATCCTTCCAGCACAGGTAGCTTTTTAGATTTTTTTATCTTATCTTAGCGTTTTTGGAAAGTTTGGCTGGAATTTCCACTATTTTTGTTCAATTTTATTCTTGTATATGGATTGGTCATTTTCGGAGGGCTATTGGGTTATTAGACAATTTTTCTCACAAAAACACCTATAGGGGTCTGCCTAAACCCCACAACAAAAACGCAAGTCGGCCGTAATCGACGACAAACAGTCGTTGTTGGTAGCTTGACCCGGATTCAACTAACTATTTCAAAGGTACCCAACCTACATAATTTCCTAAACAACAAAAAAACTGCCCGAGAGTCTCCCTCTCAGACAGTTTTAACGGTTACTAAATTCGCACAAACAAACTTTGCAACAATAAACGGTGGTGTCTCGTGCACCTACCTTGTTCGTGAAACAGACACTACCACTGGCACTTCATGGTGATGGCGGCAGCGGGGTTCATAGGCTTCAGAGGCACCGACTAGGATGACTGGGTCATGGTAGGATGCTGGGTTGCCGTCAATCAGGCGCTGGGTCCGGCTTGACGGTGATCCGCAAACGGAACAAACCGCCTGTAGCTTAGTTACAGATTCGGCGATGGCAAGTAGGGCTGGCATTTGCGCGAACGGCTCGCCACGGAAATCCATGTCAAGGCCGGCACAAATGACACGATGGCCCCTGTCTGCTAGCTCCTGGACAACTCTGACAATGCCTTCATCAAAAAACTGTACTTCATCAATCGCGATAATCTCCACGTCCGTTTCGACATGATGAAAAATCTCAATCGAATGTGAAATTGGCTTCGCATGAAAAGACGTACCATCATGGGATACGACAGCTTGATCGTGATAGCGATTATCCATTTTCGGCTTAAATACAGCTATTTTTTGTTTGGCAAATTGTGCTCTCCTGACGCGGCGAATCAATTCCTCGGATTTCCCAGAAAACATACTGCCACAGATAACCTCAACCCATCCACTATGCTTCATTAAATACATCGACGGTGTCTCCTTCCTAGCAAAACCAGTAAGATCTATAATAACTATTTGAATTTTGGTTAAATAAAAAGCAGGCAAGTAAATTACTGCTTGCCTGCTTTAGAGTGATTATATTAGTTTTGACTCTAGGCCGTATTTTTTGTTGAAACGGTCTACACGTCCGCCTGCTTCAGCGAATTTTTGGCGACCAGTATAGAATGGATGACATTCTGAACAAGTTTCGACACGGATTTCTTTTTTAACAGATCCTGTTTCAAAAGTATTCCCGCATGCACATGTCACCGGTACGATTTTATAATTTGGATGAATTCCTGCTTTCATTCTTTTCATCTCCTTCCGCCCTGAATCTCTCGAAACAGAGTATATAACGCGTTTGTTTTAGAGTAAACATTCATTTACTAAAAACACACTGGACTTATTATAACAAGCGAAACTTACTTTGGCAAGTTGGTATTTTTAGTAAAGAACTTTATTTTTCGTTTTTTCTTAACCCCTCGGTCGCTTCGGTCCTGACGATGAAGTCAAAGAACGACTTCACCGGCAGGCCCTCCAGCGCCTTTCGGGGCTGACCAAGCGCTTTCGCTTTTCTTTTGGCTAGCTCAATCGCTTAGCCCCTCGGTCGCTTCGGTCCTGACGATGAAGTCAAAGAACGACTTCACCGGCAGGCCCTCCAGCGCCTCTCGGGGCTGACCAAGCGCTTTCGCTTTTCTTTTTACCTACGTGTTGGTTTTAGTTCTACGTCTAGTTGTGCGTATAATTCTTCGTTTGTTTTTGTTTGTTTTAATTTTTTCAAGAAGCGCTCGGCAAAGTCTGGGGAATCGGACATTGATTTTCTGATGGCCCATAATTTATCCAAATGATCTTTAGGGATGAGCAATTCTTCCTTCCTTGTGCCGGAACGGCGGATATCAAGGGCTGGGAAGATTCGGCGTTCTGCTAGCTGACGGTCAAGGTGCAGCTCCATATTACCAGTTCCTTTAAATTCCTCATAAATGACGTCATCCATACGTGAACCTGTATCAACTAAAGCCGTTGCTAATATCGTCAAGCTGCCGCCTTCTTCGATATTACGGGCCGCCCCAAAGAAACGCTTCGGACGGTGGAAGGCTGCTGGATCAATACCCCCGGAAAGTGTCCGACCACTTGGTGGAATTACCAGGTTGTAGGCACGAGCAAGACGGGTAATACTATCCATTAGGATGACGACATCGCGTTTATGCTCGACTAATCGCATTGCGCGGTCAAGCACGAGCTCGGCCACTTTAATATGATTTTCAGGTACTTCGTCAAACGTTGAGCTGACAACATCGCCAGCAACAGAGCGCTCGATATCAGTTACTTCTTCTGGACGTTCATCGATTAATAGCATAATTAATTCGACATCGGGATGGTTTGTGGTAATGCTGTTAGCGATTTCTTTTAACAGCATCGTTTTTCCTGCTTTTGGCGGGGCAACGATTAATCCTCGTTGGCCAAAGCCGACCGGTGCAATAACATCCATAATTCTTGTTGAAAGGTGTTTTTGTTCGGTTTCAAGATTCATCTTTCTGTCTGGATATAACGCTGTTAAGGCTGGGAAGTAGACGCGTTCTTTCGCAGATTCTGGATCTTCCCCATTGACTGCTTCAACGTGCAATAGGCCATAATAGCGTTCGTTTTCTTTTGGAGGACGAACCTTACCGGAAACTTTATCGCCATTACGAAGATCAAAGCGGCGGATTTGCGATGCGGAAATATAAATATCCTCTGAACTTGGTGAGTAGTTAATTGGCCGCAAAAAGCCAAATCCCTCGGATTGAATGATCTCGAGTACGCCTTCCATGAAAAAATAACCCTGCTGTTCTGCACGTGCTTTCAGAATAGCAAAAATTAATTCTATTTTTGTTGATGACAACATCTTGTCTTTATTAATGCAATCAACGAGGATTTAAGATAAAACTTTTCATACCGTTGTATTAACCATCACAAAATGATAGAATTATTAAATGGAATAAGAGGGAGGAATTTGAAGTGAGCAAAACATTGTACGGTTTTGTGAGACAGGAATTCTGCAATCTGGGCGAAAAGCCGTTTAGCATTTTAGGGGAAAGTGTGGTAACTCAGGCGAGGCTTTCTGAACCGGTGAAGATCGTTGATGAGCAGAACCACTGGTATCGAATTGAAATGTCTGACGGCTACAGCGGGTGGATACAATCCTGGAATATCGAGGTAATAAATGAGGGTTTTTGGCACGAGTGGCTTAATAGCCCACATGTGCTTATTATGGACAAATTTACCACGATTCTATCCTGGTCGGATTTCAGGGTGTTATGCGGTGCCGTTATGGCTACGCGGCTTAGACTTATTGGTGAAAATGAAAGTTATTATATAGTTGCTTTGCCTAATGGGAATTCTGGGTTGGTATCAAAAAGTGCGGGATTTGTGATAAACTCTTTTGGTGATATTCCGAGAGGTAGTTACGACAACATCATCAGCACTGCTAAAAAATTCATCGGTCTGCCGTACTACTGGGGAGGCACCACCCCATATGGCTTCGATTGTTCGGGATTTGTCCAAACGCTGTTTCTAATAAACGGATACAAGTTGCCGAGGGATGCGGATTTGCAATTCGTATTTAAAGACGGGGAAAGCATAGATGGAAGAAGCAGACTGCAAAAAGGTGATGCCGTATTTTTCGGAAAAGCTCCTGTCAAACCATCTCATGTAGGTATATACATAGGCAATATGGAATATATTCACAGCTCGGGCAAAACTGGAGTATGCATAAACAGCTTCAGCCCAGAAGCCCAAAATTATAGAGAGGATCTCGACAGGATTTATATTGGAGCCAGAAGATATAAACTGTGATTAATATATAAAATTTTTATTAAAAAAAGTATGAACTGGAGGTGATGACATGAAAATCAAAGCGGATACAGTAGATCATGTAGCAAATCTCGCAAGACTGTATCTTTCTGAAGAAGAGAAGGCTGAGATGATGGAGAAATTGAATTCCATACTTGATTATATGGAAAAACTCAACGAGCTTGATACAACAAATGTAGAACCTACAGCTCATGTGATTCCGATTAAAAACGTTTTCCGTGAGGATGAAGTAAAGGAGAGCCTCCCGCTGGAAGAAACATTAAAAAATGCTCCTGACAGATCCGACAGTTTTTTTAGAGTCCCCAGAATAATTGAGGAATAGTTGCTGCAAAAGGCATAATATCAAACTGCTGGATTGGATTAAGAGAATTGTTACAACCGCAAGATAAAAAAGTAAAATCATCTAAATTCACAAATCATAGATTGGAGGTCTGAGATTTGGAACTGTGCAGACTCACAATACATGAAGCTCATGAGCTACTAAAGAATAAAGAGATTTCTTCTGAAG
>JAIMAD010000122.1 GCA_023512145.1 Bacillus sp. (in: firmicutes)
ATACTAGTCGTGGGCGCTTGCGCTAGACCGTTATCTAAGTTCAAGAATATTAATTCTAATAGTGAAAAAAGCTGACGATACACCGTCAGCTTTTCAGCATTCAATTATTCTTCACCAAGTCCTGCGATAAATTCAGAAAGCTTTTTCAACTGTTCCTCATCACCTTTAAAGATACCAGCCGGCATTCCGTTTTGACCCTCTACGGCAATTTTGGCAATTTCTTCAGCAGATAAACCTGTACCAATTAGGCCTGGTGCTCCAGCACCACCTGAAAGAGTATCACCATGACAGGTAATGCATGTATTTTCACTAGCTATTTTATAGCCATCGCTAGCCTTATCAATATCAGCTTCAGCAACTATTTTTCCTTGGCGTTCAGCCTGTGCCCAGTCATGTGTATCAACAGATTGCCATGTTAGAAATACGATGGAAGCAATTCCTAACAGCATAAAGGATGTTGCAAGTGGACGTTTCATCGGGCGGCGTTCAGGTCCACTATCGAGAAACGGCGCTAATAATAACCCGCCAAAAGCAAGACCAGGTATAACCATAGCTCCAATTACCGTATATGGACCGGATGCAAATGTATATTTCAGTAATTGATACAAGAATAAGAAATACCAGTCTGGTAATGGAATGTAACCTGTATCAGTTGGATCCGCTATTCTTTCAAGCGGAGCCGGATTTGCAACTGTTAGACATAAAAAACCAACAAGAAAAACAGCTCCTACCATCCATTCTTTCAAAAGGAAGTTAGGCCAGAAAGCCTCTGTTTTACCAGGGTATTCTGAGTAATCTTTCGGAATCATTTTTTTTCGTGCTGAAGGCGCTAATACACGTGAATCACCTACGAATTTCATACCTTTACCGCGATGCATCGAGCAATCCCCCTCCTTTTCCCGTAGATATTAGAAAAAAACCTACTATTTCAGAATAAAACCGCCTTTAAAGCGGTCCGGAAATACCTTGTTTACGAATCATGATAAAATGCGCTCCCATTAAGCCAAGCAATGCAGCCGGTAGGAAAAATACATGAATCGCAAAGAAGCGAGTTAATGTTTGAGCACCAATAATGTGTTCATTACCTGCAAGTAACACTTTCAAGTAGGTACCAATTATCGGAGTCGCCTCCGCTATTTGCAAGCCAACTTTTGTTGCGAATAATGCTTTCATATCCCAAGGCAACAAATAACCTGTAAAACCTAAGCCAAGCATAACGAAGAAAATGAGTACTCCGACAACCCAGTTTAGTTCACGAGGTTTTTTGTAGGCACCTTGGAAAAAGACACGTAAGGTATGTAAAAACATCATTACAAGTACTAAACTTGCCCCCCAATGATGCATTCCTCGGACAATCTGACCGTAAGCAACATCATTTTGAAGATAATAAACGGATTCCCATGCGTTTTGAATATCCGGTACATAGTACATGGTTAAAAACATACCAGAAAGAATTTGAATGACAGTAATAAAGAATGTAAGCCCACCAAAGCAGTAGACGAACGCAGAAAAATGATGCGCTGGGTTGACATGCTCTGGGACTTCATGATCAGCTAGATCGCGCCACAGAGGCGTAATATCTAAACGTTCATCCACCCAATCGTAAATTTTGTTTAACATTGATTACGCCTCCTTCCGTGGTTCAGCTTTTCCTAGATAAAGATAGCCATCTTTTTCCTGGAATGGATATACATCAAGTGGTGCAATTGGTGGTGTGCCTTTAATATTAGTTCCATCCTTAGTATATCGTCCATAATGACATGGACAGAAAAATTCTTCTGGATGTTCCTTGTCTGTATTCCAGCTAACCGTACAGCCTAAATGCTTACAAACAGGTGATAGTGCAACAATTTTATCTGACTCGTCACGATAAACCCAGGCAGTAGCTGTTACTTCTGACTCATACCATGCGTCGGTTTGCTTAAATGAATAGTCAACTCGAACTGGCTCCTCGGTTAAATCAGAAACTTTTTGTTTTGTTGCAATAAAATCTCCGCCTTCATCAGCTTTTAATACTGGATCAACAGCAAATCGTACCATTGGCATTAACATGCCGGCTGCCATGAAACCGCCTACTCCTGTTAATGTGTAACTCAAGAATTGACGTCTTGAAACGCGTTCCTTACTCATGCTTATCCCCCCCTCTATTCACACAGTTAAGTCCAGCGGACAAATATTATACACATATAAAACTAGGACATAACAATGATATATCAATCTTCAAGCAAGGTCAATATCATCCTTTTTTTAAAAATAGTTAATAAAAATAGTTTTACTCCTACTCATGCCATTTTTGCGTAAAGAGAATTAATAACTGTTTTACTAGACTATCAACCATTGCAATTTTTTGAGAATCATTCATGTTCGCTAACGGCAAGCTTGGGAGCCATATTAATGATCCATTCAATTTTTCTTCCTGCACTCGCCAATCTATTTCAGAGGTGATATAAAATATATGTTTAAACCCCCCTTTAGAAAGGCTTACCTCCCAAGCCAACAAATCACTTAAAGCTTTTTCATCTTTTTCTTCTTTCAGATATGTAAAGGGTGGGAATAATAATAATCTCCCCATAAACTGCCTTTCTAACTGACTTGTTAATAGGGTGATAAATTCAGCTGTTATGGCTGATTGTTTCATCTCAGCACCTATTGAAACCGAGTAAATAGGAACTACAGCTGTATCCACGTATTCCTTGGCATTCAAATATGTCTCAACATCTTGAGGTATCCACTTCATTTTTTTGCACCAACCCTTTGGATTCACTAATTATATAATATCATTATCTCCTAACACAATAAATGCTAAAGTTGAATATTTAGAAATATTCCGCCAACAGGACGCTTTTTTTGGAAAAACTAGACAAAAGGAAGCTTGCTTATCGCAAACTTCCTTTTTGTTCAAACATTGTTAGTTTATTTAATCTTTCTGATAAAATTTGAAACGCCTTTTGATTTTGCGTATCGAGGGCTTCATCAATTAATTGTAATAACTTTTCACGTTGAAAACGGTCAATACTATTTCTTAAAAATTGTTCTGCAATAAGACCATCCTTTTCATTCTCTTGTAAATGTTTAGGCACAAAAGAATTCTCTTCTTGAACAGCAGCATATTGGTGTACCTGATTGGCGGCATGAAAGTTTAATTGAATAAAAATATCCTCATCTCGATTTAAGCGAATATCGTGAAAGGACTTTTCTGCATCCGTCGTCATCACATTTTCTTTATAAAAACGAAATGGTACCTTATCCACACAATGCGTAGACATAATCAAACCACGCGGACAAAACTGAGCTTGCTCAACAAAATGAACCTTTTCCATTAGTTGATCGTGGCTCATTAAATAGTTGAGAATCCAAACACACTCTCTTCTCTTTAATTGGTAATGGTTTAAAAACCAGCGAATAAAGTCCTTCTTCTCGTTGACAGAAACAGGGGTTGCCATGATTTTGCCCTCCTCTGCAATCAGCTTTTTTAATCTTTCGAATCGGTAAGGCGCTCAAGCGTATCCATGTAATCGATGTTTGTTGGATCTTCAATTAACAACTGTTTAAAAATTTCGGCAGCCCGGTCGTTTTTTCCTTCCTCAATCAAGAAATTTCCATAATCATGCAAAAAGGCTTCGTTGTCTTTAAAAAAAGTATATGCACTCTCATATTTGTCTAATGCGTATGAAAATTTTTCTAGCCTATGATAACTAAGAGCTGCATCCCATAGAAACTGGGGCTCTTCATCTTCCTTTATGTCAAGCTGTGAAATTAACTCAATAACATCCTCATATCTTTCTTGGTGAAAAAAGAGTTTATTTAATGTCAGCCCAACTTCTGTATATCCTGGGTCTAACGCAAGTGACTCCCGGAAATACTGCTCTCCTTCTTCCACCTTCGCAAGTTTTATAGCCATTTTCCCACCATAAAAATATAATTCCTTATTAAATTCATCTAGTTTTATTCCCTCTTGAATGGTATTTAGGCTGTTTTCAAGCTCTTCTTCCCGTTCATAGGCTAAAGCTAGATGTAAATAAAGTGAATGATATTCTGGGTCAAGCTCTTTTAACTCCTTAAATTTTTCAATTGCTGTCCGACTATATCCTGCCTGGAGCGCAGTAAAGGCATAGCCGAATAATATGTTTATCTCTAGTTTTTCTCCGATGGCTTTATCATAATAGTCAAGCGCTTCCTCAAACATCCCTGATGAGCTTAACAGGTCCGCCATCTGACCGTTAATATTTACACCCGCAATTTCTTGCTCTTCCTTTAGAACCTTTTCATAAGCATTCATTGCCAAAGCTACTTCACCTTGTTCACTGTATAACTCACCTAATGCAAAATCGATAATAACTTCATCAGGTAACAGATCCTTTGCCTTTAGGAGCTTCCGTTCACTCACTTCGTAAAGACCTTGGACTTGATAAAGATCTGCTAATAACAATAAAGATTGTCCAAAATTTTCATCCTGTTCTGAAATCCTTTCAAGGACGAGCATGGCTGCTTCCTCTTCTCCTGCTTCCACTAATATTTCACCTAACAGGACTAGCAACTCTCCCTCTTCAGGAAAGATATCTAACAGGTTTTCGGTAATAGCCTTTGCTTCATCTAAAAATCCAAAATGGAACAATTGTTCTCCAAGCAAAAATTTCTCATCGGGCATTCCGCTCTTTAATATTACATTATATTCATTTAAGGCTTTTTCATGTTGACCATTTTCTAACATGTTAATAATTTTATTTACTCTTTCCATTGACACTTACCTCTCGTTCCAATCAGAATAGCGTAAACACCTTGGTCAGGAACTTAGACAATAGACCCTAAAAGGCGCTGAAGCTGGAAAATCCAATAATTCACAAAGAAAAATAGGATGAAATTCGTCCCTTTATAGGTTCTCTGTTTCTAGGTTTTTAAAAACTCTGCCCCTGATCTAACACCATTTCCCTTGTGGACTGTAACTATAAGTCTATCACCATAATAATGAAATAAATTAACTTCTTCAACTTTCTTGATTTCTTTTGCATTTATATATAAATTATAACTTACTTCGGTCCCACACATTAAATAGCTTTTTGCGAAACCACTTTTGTTTAATACCTTCGCAGACAATGCTTGATTTTCATGGAGTACCTCAAATACATCGGGAATCTTTTCTTTTTTCATGATACTCTTCCATTTCGACAAATCATTCTCCACTTCCTCCTTTTGGGTCGAAGAAGTTATTGGAATTAACGGGCTATTGAATGGATATTCAGACTCCCTAATCGATTCCCATGGTATTTTTTCCAACTCATATAGGTTTTGAGGATCAACAAAAACAGCCGGGACTTTTTCTATCTTACAATTTCGAATAACCGATTGTGTCAGTAAACGGATTGGGATTATTACAGCAATACATAAATCAATTGGACAACTGATTAATTCGGTTTTCATCTCATCAATTTTCATAGTTAATTCATTTTCGTAGGAGACAGTGACATATGTAAGAGCCATCAACTATTCTTCCTTAAGACAGGCTATGCAAAAATCCTGATAACTATGTCCTTTAAACTGAATTCATAGCTTATACAGGTGTTGTCATGAATTCAAGAAAACAACAATTTATGCTAAAACAGCCTTAACAAAATAAAAGCTGCAAATAGGCAGCTTTTATTTAATGAGACTATTTAATTGAGCAAAGAAATTCGGGTAAGAAACCGAGATAGCCTCTGGATTCTCAAGTGTTACTTCATTCTTACAAAGAAGTGCAGCTATTCCCAGCATCATCCCAATTCGATGATCACCATGACTTGAGACACTTCCACCGCTTAATTTTGATTTCCCGTGGATGATCATCCCGTCATCGGTAGCTTCTATCCTTGCTCCCAATTTCCTCAGTTCTTGAACAACCGTATCAATCCGATTTGTTTCCTTTACCTTTAATTCTTCAGCATCTTTAATGATTGTCATCCCTTCGGCCTGTGTTGCTAGCAAGGCGATAATAGGTATTTCATCTATTAGTTTTGGAATTAAGTCCCCCTCAACAACAGTACCAGTTAGATTCGAAGTTTTAATAATGAGGTCCCCAAATGGTTCAAAGCTATCTTCTTTCGTGACAATAATCTGTAAGTCTGCTCCCATTTTCCGCATTACCTCAATTATTCCCGTTCTTGTTGGGTTTAATCCCACATTTTTAAGGATTATTTCACTTCCCGGAACAATTGCACCAGCAACGAGGAAAAAGGCAGCAGAAGAAATATCCCCAGGAACATTAATTGTTGAAGCAATCAGCCTTTGTCCACCTTTTACAGTAATCGTCCGATTAGATTTTAGAATTTCACCACCAAACTTACGGATCATTCTTTCTGTATGATCCCTTGTTTCAGCAGGTTCCAGAATGGTGGTCTCCCCTTCTGCTTGAAGGCCTGCTAAAATTACAGCTGATTTCACCTGGGCACTTGCAACGGGCAAATGATAATTGATTGGTGTTAAACTCCCACCACGGATGGAAATAGGAGCAAAGTTACCTTTTTTCCGCCCATCAATCAAAGCCCCCATGTTCCTTAACGGATTCGTCACCCTCGTCATCGGTCTTTTTCCAATTGAGGCATCGCCGACAAGTGACGAGAAAAATGGTCTTCCAGCCAAAATTCCCATTAATAAACGAATGGTCGTTCCAGAATTACCCACATTCAATACTTCATCTGGTTCTGTTAATCCTTCAAATCCATTTCCACTGATACGAAGTTGGTTATCAAATTCCTCAATTTTTACACCAAGCTGCCGAAAGCACGAAATCGTACTTAAGCAATCATCCCCAGGTAGGAAATTGGTTACTAATGTTACGCCATGTGCGATTGATCCAAACATGACGGAGCGATGCGAGATGGATTTATCTCCTGGAATGGTTACCTCTCCAAATAAACGTTCTTTGTTTGTCTCAAGGTTTACTTTCGTCATGTAATCACCTTTTTTTAAAAATTTAGGTACCGATGGATGTGGCATAGTTTGAATAGGTATCAATGCACTTTTCAGCTTTTTGCCGGTCTTCTTCCGTTTGAAAACTGATAAGTAAAATTCCATTGATATCTTCTCTAGTTTCGAGAATTCGAATATTTGTGATGCTGATCTTTTCTTTTGCTAAATAACCCGTTATTTCAGAAATAACCCCTGGATAATCTGGAACATCAACAAACAAATCATAAAATGAAGGAATAGCGCCTTTTTCTTTCTGTGGCAAACCGTCGCGAAATTGTTTTGCCTGCTTAAAATAATTGGAGATAGCCTCACTATTTCTATTTTCAAGTAATGTTTTAACCCCATTCATTTCTTCCTGCCACTGATTTAGCAGTTCAATTAATATTTCGCGATTATGCAACAAAATGTCTTTCCACATTTCCGGATTGCTTGAAGCAATCCGGGTGATATCCCTAAAGCCTCCTGCTGCCAGGCGAGGGATGAGACTTTCTTCAACGGATAGTTTTTCAGTTTGGCGAACAATTGATGCTGCAATGATATGCGGAAAATGACTGACAATTCCAGTGAGATAGTCATGATTTTCCGGGCTAGTCGTTAAAAACTTGGCGTTGGTACTCATTAACCATTCTTTCAATCTTTCTACCTGATTACTGTCTATATGTTTTTCCGGTGTTAATAAATAAAATGCATTTTCAAATAATATTTCTTTTGCCGCAGAAACACCACTTTTATGTGAACCGGCCATTGGGTGGCCGCCAATAAAGGTAATCCCTAGATGTTTTAAGCTTGAAGCACTTTCGACAATTTTCCTTTTTGTACTCCCTGTATCTGTCACGATAACATCCGGATTAAGTGAAAGACCAGATAGTACCTGAATAATCTCTACTGTGTCATTAACAGGTGCTGCGATAATTATTAAATTTGCACCGATTGCACCAGTATGGATATCTTCCGCTATTTCATCAATGACACCTAGCATTTTTCCAAGTCTTGCTTGTTCTCTATTAATATCATACCCGATAATTGTAGCGTGTTTATGCTCCTTTTTTATGCATAAAGCCAATGAACCACCAATTAGCCCTAAGCCAATGACAAAAACGCGCCCTTTCAATTTAAACTCCCCCTATTTCCCCAAAAGTCTGCCCTCTTTTTTTGCAAGAAACTTACTTATTAAGGATAACAATTTCTCATTTTGTTCTTTTGTGCCCACCGTTATTCTGACTGATGTCGGAAAACCTAACGCTTTTCCAGAACGGACGATATAGCCCTTTTCAAGTAAATATTGAAAGACAATATCACTATCTACCTTAAAATCAATTAAGATAAAATTGGTTTGAGAAGGAAAAAACTCAAGTTGGTTTTGTTCACAAAAATCATAGAATTGAGTGAGTCCAAACCTGTTTTTTTCTTTGCATAAATCGATAAATTTTTGATCCGTGATTGCTACACTTGCTGCTAGTTTGCCCACAGAATTCACGTTAAAGGGCTCCCTTGTCGGTTCAAGTGCTTTTATGATTGCATGATTTGCAACCCCATATCCAACCCTTAGGGCTGCAAGACCATATATTTTTGAAAAGGTTCTTAGTACTATTAAATTTTCATACTTACGTGTCAGGCTAATGGATTCATAGTAATCCTTCGCAACTACATATTCATAATAAGCTTCATCAAGTACAACTAGGATATGTGGCGGGACTTTTTCTAGAAAGGAAATTAATCTGTTTTCTGGTATATATGTACCTGTTGGATTATTTGGACTGCATACCCAAATAACATTTGTCTGTTCGTCAATCGCCGATAGCATTGCATCTAAGTTATGTTCACCGTTTACAAGTGGCACTTCTTTAATTATTGCCCCTTCAATGACAGCATTATGCTTGTATTGAGAAAAGGTAGGAGTCGCCATAATCGTACTAGCCAACGGATGCAGGAGCGCCCTTGATATAAGCTGGATCAAATTATCTGAACCATTCCCTAATATTAGTCCTTCCTCGTCTACCTGCAAAAAGGTGGCAAGCTGCTCTCTTAAATTGGTCGCATACCCATCAGGATAAGTAGCTAAACTTGTCGTGTTGGCTTGAAGTGTTGTAGTCACCTCTTTTGAACACCCATAGGGATTTTCATTTGAAGCAAGTTTAACAATTTGATTTAGGTTATATTGTTTCTTGACTGAATCAATAGATTTTCCTGGTTGATATGGATTCAGTGTTAATAACTGCTCTTTCCATCTCATTTCATCCACCCTATCCGTTAGAAAGTAAATAAAACAGCGATACTCTTATTGTTTAAAAGAATTTAATGTGACTGGCTTTCAAGGTCAGGTCTAAGCACTTTAGCTTCTTTTAAATAAATATGAATAACTTCTTCTTGCGAGAGTTCTGTATTCACATGCATCATGACTCTAACACACAATTCCAAGGAATTAGGGACAGGCATTTCCCGCATACACATAACAGGGACGTAAGTCCACCCCTTAAATTTCCGCAAGGCTTTTGCAGGGAATGCGGCACTAATATCCTCCGTTGTTGAAATGAAAACAGATGCTACGAAATCAGGTTGTAAGTGGTTGGCTTCAATTAAATTCGCCAAGAGCTCTTCTGTGGCTGAAATAATAGCTTCTTCTGTATTTCCAGTTACAGTGATTGCTCCTCGCACCCCTCTAATCATAAATTGACCCTCCTTTTTTAAAATCTTTTAGCATCTCTACTAAAACTTCTTTTGAAATTTCCTTAAGTTTTGGTTGTCCTAATTGTTCGAGCAATACAAATCGAATCGAGTCTCCAACCGACTTTTTATCCTGTGACATTTTAGTTATCAAATTTTCGTCTGTTAGGTTGTCTGGAATACTGATTTGATACCCTAGACCTTCAACCCAATTAATAAATTCTTTTAAATTAAATGAAAGACCTAGTACTTGTTTGCTTAACTTTAAGGCAAAAATGATTCCTACCATCACAGCTTCCCCATGTGTGACTTTCCCATAGCCCATTTCAGATTCAATTGCATGTCCTAGTGTGTGCCCTAAATTTAAGTAGGCCCGAATTCCTGTTTCTTTTTCGTCCTGACCAACAATTTCACCTTTAATCTTAATACCTTTAATCAACGAAGCAGAGAGGATCTCCATTGGTATTGAATTTAGATCATGAACATTGATTTTTAGCCAATCATAAAAATTAGAATCATCAATAAGTGCATGTTTAATAACTTCAGCAAAGCCAGAACGAATTTCGTGTCCTGGGAGAGTTTTGAGTAACTCTAGGTCATAAAAAACTGCCTCTGGTTGATGAAAGGCCCCAATCATATTTTTCCCCTGTGGATGATTAATCGCTACCTTCCCACCAACAGCACTATCATGAGCTAAAATGGTTGTTGGTACTTGAATAAATGGGATTCCTCTCATGAAGGACGATGCAACAAACACAGATAAATCACCGACCGCACCACCTCCAAAGGATAGAA
>JAIMAD010000123.1 GCA_023512145.1 Bacillus sp. (in: firmicutes)
CAGTATTATATGGTGGATCGATATAAATACACTTTATTTTACCAGCAAAATTTGGCAGCAAAGCCTTCAGCGCCAAAAGATTATCACCGTGGATAATCAAATTGTCATTTAAACTCACTTTATTCGTCAGGCTTTTTTCTTTTACAGGTACTAATTGATGGTATTTTACAGTTAAATGATGATTCTGCACAAATGTTTTCCCTTTGAAATTCATTGTAGGCATCCTGCAACCCCTCTTTTTTGTAAATTCACCCCATTATACAGACATTAATTCGATATTTTTTTTATTTTTCCTTCCTTATCCAGCATCAAAACTTTCTGTTGACGATTATCGACGGCTGCAGTTAAATCGTCAGGTTTTTCTACTATTTTGCCGGAACCGCCACACACGCCACATATAGCAGCCGTATTTGTTTCGAAGTTATAATGAAAACCCTCTCCGTTGCAGTGAGGACAAGTGACTTTTTTCGGTTTTTTCAATTCTTTACTGGGCTGAAAATCCTGCTTCAGAGCTTCAGTTATAAAACCTTCAGGATTTTTGACGTAATGATTCTTGGAATACTCTGCCAGTATTCCAAACTGCTTTTCAATCGCTTCTATTTGATTTTTTTGCACAGTATTTATAACGAACTTATCATGTCTTCTACCCGTAATTTCAGCAAACCTTATACAGAGATCCTTAATTCTGTTAATATCATGAACCATTAATTTAGAGCTACAAGAAACGGTATTATTACAATTACCCTTATCTGGAATAATAACATTTTTTGCTATTACAGTACCTTGTATGGTGTCTTGTAAATCGTCAGTGTTGAAAAAATCTTTCTTATAGCTTCTTGCCGGAGTATTGTACCTATTTTTTGACTGGCAGATATCAAAGTCTTTGCATTTTAGGTCTGCAAGGCTGTCGTTTTCTATAAGGCTAGAAGGCAGTTTTGAACAGTGGATGTCAGTTTCTATAATGTTTTCTTCAACAGTTTTATTATCTCTGTCATTAAATTCGCAATAAGGACTATCTTTTTCAATACAAGTAATTATTTTGTTATTATCACAATTTTCTTTATTATTAATAACAACAATTTTATTTGGCACAGTACCTTTTAAGGTGTTAAGTACCTTTTTGTTGTTGTTGTTTTTCTGTAATGTAATCTCTGTAGTAATCTCTGGTATTGCTTTTCTGTTTTGAAAAATCGATTTTTCGTTTCGAAAAATGCATTTTCTGTTTTGAAAAATGTGAGTCTGACATTTATTGGAAGAAGATGCTTCAAACCCTTGATCTGCCTCATTTTCTGTTTTAGAAAATGCATTTTCTGTTTTATCACTATCCATTTTCTGTTTTAGAAAATGGGCAAATTCGACTGTTAGGGGATACCCATCCAACGAAAATCCTAATTTGTGTAAATCATTTTGTATCTTAACAATATTAACTCTATATTGCTTGGTCCTATCCCATAGAAATTTTGGATTGGTTCTTTCACTTAGCCACCCGTTCTTTACCAATTCTTTCACATGTGTTCTAATGTTAGACGGAGACAGATCAATCATCGTTTCTTCCGAAAGTTCTTCATACATTTTTTGACCATTTTCGATGATCCATTCCGGACTTCCTTTTGGGGTGGGATTCCCTGTCTGAAAATTGAAGCTTTCATCATAATACTTTAATTTATCCAAACCAATTCTCTCTTGCTGACGCACTTTTAATTTGGTTGCAATTGGGACAATAAATTCCTTTACCTGCGCACGGAAATTCGCGACCATCTCTGCGTTATAATCCGTTCTCATCATTCGATAATAGCCAAGTTCTACAAAGTTTTTATACCCTAGCATTTGGGCAATCTCTGTTCTTACTTTGACAAGATTATCATAAATGGTATCAAGTACAAGTTCATGCTCGCTTAAAAAACCAAATTTCGCTTCATTTGCTCGCTTTCTCATTTCTCTATCGGTCGACTCTGTGAACGGTTCCAACTGGGCAAGTGTTCGTTCTTCCCCTTCAAAATTAATTTTTGCTGATGCTAGCAGTTTTGTATATTCAGTTGATAAGCGATTTTCCTTTTGAAGTAATGGAACAATTTCTGGTTTAAACGTCTTAAGCTGTCCTCTTGCAAGGGCGAAAAGCTGTGTCCCCCATTTTCCCTCTAACTCATTACGGAATTTTGAATCCACAAGGGCTTGATAATACTTGGTTACCAACCCCTCAATTTCCGGTTGAAGTTCATCCATATAATCTTGTTCTTCTTGGTAAAATTTATCATTTGTATCAATTGAATGACGAATATAGCAAAGATTGAACATCGTATCAATGTCATTTCTCAACCTATTAATTTCATTCATTGCCTCACTTTGTTCTTCAACAGAAAGGGCGCTTTTGAATTTTTCAAGTGCAGCATCAAAATTAGCAGTTACCTCTGCTAATTTTGGTCGTACGTATGTATAACTTTCAAATTTCATGGAAACATCCCCTTTTTAAAATTTACCTACTATTTCAACTCTTTAATTATATACTATCCCATTCCATTCTTTACAACAAAAAAATACGACCTATTGGTCGTATTTAAAATTTACCCGCAGGCAACCCTAATTTTTTTAATAAGTCAATTGCCTCTACTTTCTCTAAATCTGAAAGGCTTGACATTAGCTTATCGATTTGCGCAGCATGTTCAGGGAAAATATCCTGAATGAATTTTTTCCCTTCATCGGTTATTTGTGCATAGGTTACTCGGCGGTCTTTCGGACAGGCGCTTCTTTTCAACATTCCTTTTTGTTCAAGCTTGTCCACCACATAGGTTATACTTCCACTTGCAAGCAATATCTTCCCACCAATTTGTTGCATCGGTTGGTCACCCTTATGATAAAGCAGCTCTAAAACAGCAAACTCTGTTGGATTTAACCCATTTGCTTGAATCACTTTATTGACATGCTCATTAATCGCTTTATATGCTCTTGATAGGACTATAAATAATTTTAATGATTTTGCAATCGAATCGTTTTCCATATAAAAATCATCCTTTTAGGTTTTTTTGTGAAAATCAATTGTGATAAAAAGAAAATCTGACACTGAATTTATCTCGACTTCAAGATTATTATAAAAAATATTTCCTAGAAAGTCAATTTCCCTTTAAAAAGCACAAATATTTCGTCAATGTAACAACAAAAAGGAATTATTTGTTCCGGTTTTTTATTTTGAAATCAAAAGGAAATATTTCTAATTTTTGCAGTAAGGTAGTAGAATGTGGGGGTAGCAATAAAAAATTAACTATTTTTACGAAGAAGGGATTACGATGAGTCAACAGGCTGTTTTATCCGCTAAGGTCACTAAAACCTCCGAATCACCCATGTATAAAATTCTTTTTATCATTGGATTATGCCATTTATTGAATGATGCGATTCAAGCTGTTGTTCCTGCCATGTTCCCCATTTTAGCGAAGTCAATGGGATTAAATTTCACTCAACTCGGCATTATTGCTTTCTCATTAAATATGGTCTCGTCTGTTATGCAGCCATTGGTTGGAATGGCTACAGACAAAAAACCAATGCCCTTTGCGCTACCAATTGGTCTTACCTTCACTTTAGTAGGGATTCTGGGGTTAGGGTTTGCCCCAAATTTTGGGATGATTGTTTTGTCTGTACTTTTTATCGGACTCGGTTCAGCCGTTTTTCATCCAGAGGGTTCACGTGTTGCATATATGGCTGCAGGAAGTCGGAGAGGACTTGCTCAATCCATTTATCAGGTGGGAGGGAACACGGGGCAAGCGTTAGCTCCAGTGATTACCGCACTAATATTAGTCCCACTCGGGCAAATTGGCGCATCCTGGTTCACAATTATTGCTGCCCTCGCAGTTATTCTATTAATTTATATCGCCAAATGGTACAAGCAGCGACTAATATCTTTTCCAAACCCCGTTAGAAAAATGAGGTCTGGTTTAGGAAAAAAAGACGGTTTGTCCAAAGAGGTAAAGAATACATTAGCATTGATCCTTTTATTAATTTTCGCAAGAACTTGGTATACTTCGGGCATAACAAATTTTTATACGTTCTTTGCTATTAAAGAATATGCTTTTACGATTAAAGAATCTCAATTTTTCCTGTTTGCATTTTTAGTTGCTGGGGCCTTTGGGACCTTTTTCGGTGGTCCACTTGCAGATCGTTTTGGAAAGAAACAAATTATTTCCTTTTCGATGTTAGCAACCGTTCCTTTTTCCATTCTTATTCCATATGTTCCACCAACAATAGCATTTATCTTCCTAATTTTAACTGGATTTATTTTAATGACCAGTTTTTCCGTTACGGTCGTGTATGCACAAGAGTTAGTGCCAGGAAAAATTGGAACAATGTCTGGATTGACTGTGGGACTCGCATTTGGCATGGGGGCAATTGGATCTGTCGGGTTGGGGTCCATTGCGGACTGGATTGGTTTACAGTCGATGATTACATGGCTTGGCGTACTACCGTTACTTGGTTTAATCGCCTTCCTTCTTCCAACAGATCAAACAGTTTGGGAATGGAATAATAGATAATGCAAAGGATGGGCTAAAAGACGCTCATCCCTAATTGTATTTCCTTAATTTTACAGTGTAGTTCTACTTTATCCTTGTTGATGAGTGTCTATCGGCCATAAAAACCACTTTACTGTGGCCAAGACTTTGGACATTTTCGTGAAAGCGCTTAATCTTTTTTGGATAGTTTAACATTTATCACTTAAAAAATTGGTGTTGCTTTCATATAATAGAAATAGAACTAATTTAGGAGGGTGAAATAGATGAAAACGCCAAATTATCATGACTTTTATCAAAAGGCATTAATACCAATTGGTTTACATGACCTAATGTCCCTACAGGAATCCGTTGCCTACCATCATGATTCACCATTGACACATTGGCTCATTGCTGTAGAAGGGGTACAACTCTCGCAGCCAAAGATTTACTATCATTGGAAAGTAAGTATTTATCCAGCAGATAGTGAAGGAGATTTCAAATGGACGAAGCCTTATTATTGTTCAGCAAATATGGAACTAATCGATCATGCGAACGAATTTGCATCTTCATTAGTTATTTCTAGTATAAAAGGTGAACTTTCCTCCGCAGACCTATTAGAGAAAATAAGCTAAACCTCAAAATACTTACCTTCTGCTTCACCTTCTTTTTCTCCTCCCTTGTGAAAAAACCTACAAATAGTGTTATAGCTGATATGATACTGAAACCTAGTCTTAGTGACCAGGCAGACGACTTTTAACCAGTTATGGGCACCATAAACCTTATTTTGTGACTGAAAAACACCTTTTTTACCTCTTCGGTAACCACTAATATCTTTTCGTAACTGAAACCAGAGTTACTTTTCTTTTTTTAACAACTCTGGTGTGAGAATTCCCCATCCCTCAGGAAATGATTAGTGAGATAATCGTCATGTGAAGATTGACGCACTCAAAATATATTATCACAACTCAAAAAAGGTGTTAGTTGCATAGTACAACCAACACCTTTCCACTTAAATATTACGCTAATCGGAAGACAATTCCATGTCCGCCTTTTGGATATTCCCATTTAATGTTTTGGTGTGGGCACCCAATCCGACAACTTCCACATTCATGACAGCCTTCATAGCCTACTTGCATACGTGTTCCTTCCCACTTATAAACCTCAGCAGGGCAAAATACTGTACAAATTTTATCAGGACAATTTGTCATGCAAATATCATGATCCATTACTGTTAAATGGGATTTCGTATCCGCCCTAAAACGGAGAAGATACTGTTTTTCTTCGATAGTTGACATTATTTCACCGCCTTCCAAGCACGATAAATATCTCGCAATACTCGAATCGTTCCCCGTTCTGCCGTCACACTCTTCATAATCTGTTTTTGTTTTTCACGCTTTGGTGTTCCATCAACAGTAAAAAATTTGCTCATCGCTTGATTCATCATTGGTACATATTCATTAAAGTATTGTGGGTATTTTTCAAACGTATGGGCAGCATCCTTGTATTTCTCTAAGTCTTTCATTATGAAACTATTATTAAGCGCTTCACGGTAGCTATTTAGGCTGGATTCACTGAAGTCTCCACGGCTATGCGCAGCAACAACGGCTTCAGCAGCCATTTTTCCTGACGACATGGCCATGTTCGAACCTTCACGATGGATAGCATTAACAAGTTGTGCCGCATCACCAACGACAATGACACCATTACCTGCTACCTTTGGAACAGAATGAAAGCCACCTTCAGGTATAAGATGTGCAAGATATTCAGCAGATTCTCCACCGGCAATCATTGGTTTTACCATCGGGTGATTTTTTAAGTACTCAAGGAGTTCGTATGGTTTTATTTTAGCTTTAATCATACTCGATAGCGTGGTACCAACCCCGATATTTAAGCTATCTTTATTCGTGTAAACAAAAGCTGTTCCAAGGTTACCCTTTGTTGAATCCCCAAAAATTTCAATTGTACAACCCTGGTTATCTTCTAAATTAAAACGATCATTAATTTTTTCTTTTGGTAGATTAATAACTTCCATGACCGTCAAGGCAACTTCATCTGGGCGGAATTCTTTATGAAAGCCTAACTGTTTGGAAAGGAGCGAGTTAACACCATCAGCAAGGACAACAACATCTGCATAAACTTCTCCATTTGGACGATCGGTACGAACGCCGATTACCTTGCCATTTTCAACAATACATTCCAGTACTACCGTTTCATTAATGAGAAGTGCACCGGCTTCGACTGCCTTTTTAGCAAACCATTGGTCAAATTGCGCCCGTAACACGGTAAAGTTATTAAATGGTTCAACAGCCCATTCAAGACCTTTGTAGCCAAATTGAACAACAGATTCTTTATCCATCATCCAAAAACGCTGCTCAATAACTGGCCTTTCAAGCGGAGCTTCCTTCCAAAATTCAGGAATTAATTCTTCCATTTGCTTACGGTACAATACCCCACCCATTACGTTTTTAGCCCCTGGGTATTCTCCTCTTTCAATAAGCAAAACGTTTAATCCATTTTTTGCACATGTGAGGGCACAAGCCGTGCCTGCAGGGCCTGCACCAACAACGATCACATCAAATTTTTCAGGCATAGCTTATTTCACCGCCTTTTTCAGTCCTTAGCTGCTTAAATTGTTCGATTAGTTTTGGGAGAATTTCCATTGCATCTCCTACAATTCCATATGTGGCAACATCAAAAATCGGTGCATTTGGATCCTTATTAATAGCGATGATTAAATCGGAATTTTTCATACCAACTACATGCTGAATAGCTCCTGATAATGCGACAGCAAAGTAAATCTTTGGTGTCACTGTTTCACCCGTTTGACCAATTTGAAGATGGTGCGGCAACCAGCCTGCTTCGACTACATCACGAGTACCTCCAACAGTTGCTCCAATCGTTTCTGCAAAATCATAAAGCAGTTGGAAGTTCTGCGTGTCCCCCATCCCTTTTCCCCCACAGACGATTACATGGGCATCAGCCAAATTGGCTCTTTTTGTTACATCATTCACAATTTGAAGCACTTTTGTACGCATATCTTCTTCATTAAGAGATATCTTTTCTTCGATAATCTTCCCGGTTCTGCCAGACTCTGGTACCAATGCCTTCATTACCTTTGGTCTGACGGTTGCCATTTGCGGCCGATGTTTCTTACATAAAATTGTTGCCATAATATTACCACCGAAGGCAGGTCTGCTCGCTTCAAGTAATCGATTTGTTACATCAACATCCAGCATCGTTGTATCTGCTGTTAAACCTGTATTCAAATCAGTTGCAACGGCACTTGCTAAGTCTTTCCCGTTTGGTGTCGCCCCGTACAGGATTATTTCAGGCCTATATTTTTGAGCTAGGAGCATAACACCCTGCATATATGATTCTGTTCGATAAGTTTTTAACACCGGATGATCAATGAAATAAACAACATCAGCACCATAAGAAATGACTTGATTCGCTAATGGTTTAATTTCGCTGCCTATTAAAAATCCTGCTAATGGAACTTCTAGTTTATCAGCTAGCTTCCTACCAGCACCAAGTAATTCTAATGAGACGCCTTCGATTTTTCCATCGTTTTGTTCAATGAAGATCCAGACTCCCCGATAATCGTCTAGTTTCATATTAATTCCCCCTTGTGACAAAAGATTAATCCTTATTATTTAGATGACTGTAATGTTAAAAGGTCCTTTTTCTCCATCAAAACGTCCATAAGCTGCTTAACCTGCTCATCAGTAGAACCTTCAATTTTTTTACCACCTTCTGCACGTGGTGGTGTAAACATTTTACCGACAATCGTTGGTGAACCTTTTAATCCGAGCTGTGTACGTTCTACATTTTCAAAATCATTTACTGTCCAGATAATTGGTTGGTACCTTGCTGCTTTAATCATGTTTGGCATAGGCGAATAGTCGATAGCATTAATTTCCTTTTCAACAGTTAACAAGCATGGTAGTTCAGATTGAATTAATTCATAACCACTGGTTAATTTCCTTTTAATTAAAACCGTCTTTTCCTTCTGATTGACTTCAGATACTTCAATTACATTTGTAATTGGCGGGATATCCATCCTTCTCGCAATTCCTGGACCAACCTGTCCTGTATCTCCATCAATGGCGTGTTTCCCGCAAATAATCATATCCACTGGTAGGTCTTTGTTGATTTTTTCTAATGCTTTTGATAAAGCATAACTAGTTGCCAGTGTGTCTGCTCCTGCAAAAGCACGGTCAGAAATTAAATAGCCCCTATCTGCACCTATTTCAACACTCTTCCTAATAACAGCGGTCGCTTGTGGCGGTCCCATTGATAATACGGAAATGGTACCACCCGTCTTTTCCCTGATTTTTACGGCCTCTTGAACAGCATGGGCATCGTAAGGATTTAAAATAGCTGGCGCACTTCGGCGGTCGAGTGTGTTCGTTTTAGGATTAATTTTAATAATTTTTGTATCAGGTACCTGTTTGACACATACGACAATATGCATGTAGGACTTTCCCTCCTCCATATAATTAATTATTGAAAGCGTTTGCTTTCTTTGGTTATAAAAAATGCTTTTATTTACGATATATGTGTCGCAATATAAGCATAGTACCAAACATGTTAGATTATTAACTTGATTATACTAGATACCAAGGATAATAGGAATAGGAGAACGTTTAAATTGTTCAAATATTCAAAATCTTCCCTTTGATATGTTGGTTTTGAAGTACAAACTAAATGTAGTACTATAGGTAGGAACCAAGATGTGAATTTTCACAAATATAGTACTAATATAACTATATGAAATATTTAAATATAAACAATGATAAAAATCACAGATTATGTCATTTATTGTAGTTTTAATAATAGGGGCTTTTCTGATTTGAAAGGAGTCAAGTGATGACTGAAGTTATTTTTGGTAGTGTCCTCTCGGCCATGTCAACCGGGTTAGGGGCTTTACTTATTCTATTTATCCCCCCTACCATTACACATCGCTGGAAGGATGCATTGTTAGCTTTTAGTGCAGGTATCATGATGGCAGCATCAACTATTGGTCTTATACCGGAGGCCTTAAAATATGGGGGCTTTGTTCCACTTTTTGTTGGAATTTGGTTAGGGGTAGGGGTACTAACCTTGATGGAGAAAAATATTCCACATATTGAGCTGCAGCATAACAAAAAGGGAATTCAATTTGATGAAAAGGCACTGTTAATCATTGCTGCAATTACTCTACATAATATTCCTGAGGGCTTATCTGTTGGTGTTAGCTATGCCTCCGAGGATGGGGACACAGGTAATTTAATCGCTTGGGCGATTGGTTTTCAAAATGCACCGGAAGGTCTTCTTGTTGCATTATTTTTAATCAATCAACGGATTAGTAAACTGAAAGCCTTCATTATCGCAACCTTAACAGGGACAATTGAAATCGTGACATCACTATTAGGTTATTTTTTAACAGGATATGTTCAGTTCCTTGTTCCCTACGGTCTATCCTTTGCTGCAGGTGCGATGCTGTTTATTATTTATAAAGAATTAATTCCCGAAAGCCATGGTGATGGGAATGAGCAGGTATCTACCTATGCGTTTATTATGGGGATGCTGATTATGGTGTTAATTATTGATATTTTTTCATGAGGTAAGTTGTAAGATTCTTATACTAAAGCTTTAGGCCAAATCATGATCATTTGTTTAAAAATAATTTTCACTTCATCATTTGATTTTGAAGTTTGTCTCATTTCCCTTTGATACTCATTAATTAATTCATCAAGTTCCTGGCTGTATTTCACTGTTTCATTGCTTGTATAGCCAAGTGTATTTGCACTTTTAATCATCAATCCCTTTTTAACTTTTATCTCTTCAATTATTTTATATTGGCTTTTACTATACTTGTACAATGTTATCCTCCTACTCTTTATACTCTTACTGTAAACTAGTTAAAGTAGACCAC
>JAIMAD010000124.1 GCA_023512145.1 Bacillus sp. (in: firmicutes)
ATTTATGATTCTCCACTCGTTCTCCACCAGTAGTTGGCGTATACGAAATCGCATAAACGGTAGTATCATAGGCACCTGCAATCGAAGCTTCAGCACCCTTCATCCCTTCCATATGATCTGCATTAATTATCGCTTTGCTACCAACTTTATAGGTTGGATTTTCTGCTACCTTCAACCCTTCAGGAACCTCACCTGAGCTAGACATTTCCATATTACTATGATCCGTCCCTGCCATGTCTTCTTCAGAATTTGCATCTTTATCCATATTCTCTGTTTCTTCTTTTTTAGGTTGTGTTTCATCATTCGTGTTGGCACATGCTCCTAGCACTACAATTAACGCTAAAAGTAAGGTTAATAAGATTAGTTTACCACTTTTTTTCTTCATATCCTTATTCCTCCTTTTTTCATTATTAGTATATCCTAAACATGTGCAGATTTTGTGCATTTAAACGCATATTCACTATGCGAAGGTTAAAAAGTACGGAAGAACGTTAAACTTTACTAATGATTAACATCTACTACATATTTTTTTTACAATAAGGAGTTATAGTACATAGTAGAGGAGATAGCATGCGTGGCTATCATAGTACTTGGCGTAGGTGGAGCCTGTACAAAAATAGAAGAGCACCAGTTAAACAACTGCTGCCTCTACTGTTTACTATTCTTTAACTAGTATGTAAAACATAAAAAATGCCTTCACTCCTATTTTAGCAACCTTGGCTCCTGCGCACCACCGCCATTTTCCATGTTATGACTTACCCCATTTACTCCTTCCCTTTTTAAAAAATTTCCACTTTATTAATTAACCTTAAATTTACAATTACAACATACAGTCTTAATAAAAAGGCTTTATGATAAAAGTATAATCCTCAATTTGTGAAGGAGTTGTATTAATGGCAGAGTGGATGTTTAGAGTAGTTATTCTGACTATCTATTGCACACTTTTCCCTTAAAAATTCAAGCTTTCATTTTTAATTAATTACAGTTAATCTCGTAGGCCCATGAGAACTTTTTTAACCGATTAGATTCATAGGATTTTTCAAATTAGGAAAATCAACACTACGGTTTAATATTTCTTTAACATCTTCTTCATCCTTTCTTAATATGCTAATCGTATAATGATATTGCGTACTTAATTACGAACTATTTAAAGGAGGATGTATATGTTTTTAAAAAAACTATCTGAGAACAGAATGCTTACGATCGATTATTTTACAAATGGTGTCTTGAAAACGATTAAAGGGCGTGTATACCGCCTTAATTTAAGAGAACAAATGCTTTCTTTGAAAGATGAAAAACAAAAGGCTTTCTCCATCCGTTTATCTGGTATTAGACAAATCTATTAGCTCATTACTGATTTAGCTTTTTATTAATCAAACAAAACTAAAACAAGTAACACATTCCTTAAACCTTATTAGTCTAGGGTTTTTTCCGTCTAGAGAGATTATTCAAGATGTTTCTTCTTTTCTTACTATTATTCCTTCCTTACCTCTAACAAAAAAAGGGCCAACCGCTCAAATCTCAGTTAGCCCCCAATCCCTTTCTTTTTACAACACTAACCCATTTAGCAAATCCCCATATCTGAAGCTAGGGGTTTTACGTTGCTGTTTGATACTTTCTCCCTTTTATTACAAGGAACATATAGCTTATCTTGATTGATGTGCGCAAGTACTTCAATTCCTTAAATTACAGGCTTCATCGTTTCTTTTAGCACTGAAACAGAATGATTAAATTGTTCCTTTTCCTTTACATTCAGCTCAATTTCGACTACTTCTCGGATGCCGGAACGGTTAATGACAGCCGGAACACCAATATATACATCCTTTTGTCCATATTCACCATTTAAGTAGGCAGATACTGTCAGGATGCTGTTTTCATTATTAAGGATCGCTTTTGTAATCCGAACTAGGGACATTCCTATTCCATAGTATGTTGCACCTTTTCGCTCAATGATCTGGTAAGCGGCATCCCGGACGCTTACAAATATATCCTCTAAGAATTCTTTTTTTACATCCTTTTTCCGTGCCAAAACAGTTTCAAGCTGTTCTATTCCAATGGAAGCATGGCTCCAAACTGGAAGCTCTGTATCTCCATGTTCACCAATAATGGCTGCATGAACATTTCTAGTGTCCACTTTGAAATACTCCCCTAATGCAAATCGTAAACGCGCAGAATCTAAAACCGTTCCAGAACCGATTACTCGTCCTTTTGGTAGTCCCGATTCTTTATAGGTTACATATGTTAAAATATCTACTGGGTTTGTTGCAACTAAGAATATCCCATTAAAGTTAGTTTCCATAATATTTTTTACAATTTGCTTAAATATTTTTGTGTTCTTTTCTACTAAATCTAATCTGGTTTCTCCCGGCTTTTGTGCGAGCCCTGCAGTAATGACAACTAAGTCAGCACTAGCGCAATCTTTATAGGAACCGCTCCACACTTTTATTGGAGAAGGTGCAAATGGCATTCCGTGGTTAAGATCCATCGCTTCGCCTTCAGATTTTGCTTCATTTACATCAATTAAGACTAATTCCTCAGCAACTCCCTGGTTTATCAATGAATAGGCATAACTGCAACCTACAGCCCCTGTTCCAACTAATACAACGCGATTTACTTTTTCTTTATACATGACAATTCCCCTTTCAAATTTTAAAAATTAACCAGCTAATTAACCCAATTACAACAAGAAAACCTAAGCTATATTTAATCGTTACTTTAAATAATTCACTCTCTTTTCCTGCTAATCCAACTGCTGCAGCTGCAACAGCGATCGATTGAGGAGAAATCATTTTTGCCATTGTTCCACCCATAACATTAACAGCAACCATCGTTTCAGGTGCTATGCCAATTTGTGAAGCTGTGACAGCTTGAAGTGGAGCAAATAAAGAACCGCTGTTTACAACAGAGCCTGTTAAAAATACGCCTAACCAACCTAATACTGGTGAGAATAATGGAAATGCGACACCTGTTGAAGCAAATGCCAAACCAAGTGTTGATGACATACCAGAGTATGTACAAATGTATGCAAAAGCAAGTACACTACTAATTGTTAGGACTGGTGAGAATAATTCTTTGGCAGTTTCTTTTGTAATATCCATTAGCAGCTTACCGCTACAACGAAAGAGGATACTTGCGACGATGATCGTAATGACAATTGCTGTTGTAGTAGATGATAGTAAATCTAATTTAAATACTGCAGCAAATGGTGTATCTTGCGGAACTATTGGTGCATGTTTTATGACTAAGTTGTTTAAACCCGGAATTGGCAGCAATAACACGAACTTTCCTAAGGGGCCGTCTGGTATAAATAAATTTTTAAAAAATGATAAATTAAATAAAGTAACACTTAGGGTTAAAAATACAAATGGCAGCCACGCATAAGCGATTTCCCCAAAAGAGTACTTTACCTGCCTATCAACCATCTTCTCTTTATTTATACGGAAAATCTCTTTCGGTTTCCATACTTGTAAAAATAGTGCTAGTGCGACTAAGCTCACAATTGCAGCAAAGATATCTGCAAGTGCTGCACCTAAGAAAGTTAGAACAATTACCTGTGTAATTGCAAAAGAAACACCACTGACTAAAATAGCAGGGTATGTTTGTCTAATCCCTTTGAACCCATCAATGATATATATTAGTAAGAATGCTACTACAATACTTAATGCTGGAAGGACTAATGCCGTATATCTCCCAACTACAAGACCATCTAAACCTGTAAGTAGTGCAGGGACAGTTACTGGAATACCCATTGCTCCGTATGCACCACCGGCAATATTTGCAATCAAACAAAGACTGGCTGCAAGTATAGGACTAAATCCAAGTCCAACTAAAATGGCTGCTGTTATCGCAACAGGTGCTCCAAATCCTGCAGCTCCTTCCAGAAATGCTCCGAATGAAAATGCTACAATAAGAACTTGCAATCTTTGGTCGGCTGTAATAAGAGATATACTCTTTTCTATAATTGAAAATTTGCCTGTTTTCACTGTTATTTTATAAAGGAAAATGGCAGCAAACACAATCGAAGCTACCGGCCATATACCGGATAAAGCTCCATATAAAGCAGACATCAAAACAAATAGAGCAGGCATTTTATAAATAAAGACTGCAACAATTCCTGCTACAATTATGCTGTAGAGCCCTGCAATATAGCCTTTTAATTTTAAAACTGTCAACATTATAATAAAAAAGATGATTGGTATTGCGGCAATAATTGCCGATACCCAAATGTTACTCAATGGATTATATACTTGCTCCCATACATTCATGCTGTTCAACTCCTAGTTAGTGGTAAGTCTTGTTTATTCTTTCCTATTATTAAAAAACTCAATAAAACATATTGTAAAATTGTTCACCGTTGAATCCAAAAAACATAGTATCCTCTCTAGTAGCCAAAGAAGTTTTCCTTATTACCACGTTAGTTGTGTTAGTATATCACAGTTTTGTGAAATAGTTCACATTGTTTATAAGTAGAATAGATATAGAAACATTCTAGTGTGGGAACACCATTTATTTCTCCTAAAGAAAAAAAGGGCAAATGGCAGATTTAGGGTTCATTCATTGATATTTGGTTTTGCTTAAAAAGGTATAAACAATTACATCAGTTTTATAGTGTATATCGCATTGCCTCCAAGCATCCTTCCTATTAAATGAAAGAATTACAGAGCAATTCCAAGACAAAAAAAGAACCCTGGATAACAAATAAATTGTTATCAGAGTTCTTGCCAAATTAGCATAGAATCAAATTGCCCAATCGTTCTAGTTATTAATTCTCATAGGCTTGCTGTAAAATTCTTAGGTCAATTTTCTTCTTCATTTGGAGCAATGCTTTCATAACTCTTTCCGTTTTTTCTGGATTGGGATCGCATAACATCTCGGTTAGGCCGGCAGGAATAATTTGCCACGACACATTGTACCTATCTTTCAACCAACCGCACGCTTGTGCCTTCTCGTCTCCGCTTTCAGAGAGTTTTTCCCAATAATAGTCTATTTCTTCTTGATCTTCGCAATTGACGATAAAGGATATGGCCTCAGTAAATTTGAATTGTGGACCGCCATTTAGTGCTACGAAAACTTGTCCTTCCAGTTGGAATTGCACGGTCATTACTGTTCCCTCTGGTATCCCATCGATTTCATGCCTTTCTTTTCCATAACGAGTGATTCTGCCAATCTTGGAATTATTAAAAATTGAAGCGTAAAACACCGCTGCTTCTTCAGCTTGTGTATTGAACCACAAGTTAGGAGTGATTTTTTGGATTTTGTTTTTCACAATGTTCCGCTCCTTCATTTTCTTGTGTGTTAGCTAAACTATCTGGTGCCTGGCACTAGCCAACCGTTTTTAATTACAACTCCAACCCATTCAACAAATCCCGCAAAACCTTTAACTCCTCCACGTTCAAGGTAACACCCTTGCCCATCTTCTCATGCTCCGGTGCCCAATCACGTAAATCATACTTTGGTTCTTTTCCGTTCCAGCTAATGAGATTGAGTTCTTTGTTCCACCCTTTTGGGGACTGTGAAATGGCCCCGACGGTTTCTTTAATTTCAAATTTGATTTCTGCCACTGTTTTAGCCTCCATTAAAAAAGATAATCACTACTTGTGTCTTCTACATACCTAATTATTTAAAAAGCTTTTTGATTAGTTTAAAAATGTCAAAGCTTGTTCGATGGTATACTTTGTTGTAAGCATATTTTTTAGGGTCTCTAACCCAGCCAAACCCTCTTGGCATTTTCAATCCTGCTCGGTGGACAATCTGTCTTTTGATGCTGGTCCTAGCTGAAATTCTTCCTTTCAAGCTTGGCTTTCTTATTCCAAATTGCATAAGCGCATCTCCTCTCATTTTACCAATTATCCGATGACATTTACACAACCTAGATATTAAACTTTGGCTCTTTGTTTGGGTACTATTTAATCTCTGTATATTAAATTGGTGTTGTATTAAATTTAGACAATCATGTACGCAGCTGATTATCTTTAATAAGAAAATAGAATTGTTGTTTCATTTGATCTATGGATTCGGATTTAGGAAATACTCTTTTATCAGGTTTTTTAGTATCCTTGCTAAATTAATAGTATAATAAATTATGGTAGAAGGGCTATCTTTTGGTAAATATATTTATTTACGGATGCTAGTTCGGTTATTACGTCTATCATTGAGTTTTGGTGAAGGAAAAGTAGAGGCAAAATCAAGTGAATTTTCCGCAGTCTCAAGACACCTGGGAATGATTGACTAGAACCCGAGGTGTTGTTTAAATTGCCTTGAGAATTAATGTGAAAAGATTCACAAGATTTGACTCTTATTTCTTCAAAAAAGTATTTTTAAAAGGAGTTGTACGTTTATGAAAAGAATCGTAACACTGAGCACTCGTAGTCTGAAGGATACCGCAAAATACGGTGGATGTGGCGCATGCCAGACATCTTGCCAGTCAGCTTGCAAAACTTCTTGCGGAGTTGCCAATCAGAAGTGTGAAAACACAATGAACAGATAGGAACAAGGAAGTGTACCGCTCAATTGCAAAGCATTTGGGCGGCAATTTTCATGGACAAAAGGAGCTTGATTTCAAGTATGATTCATCAATATCAACTAAACGAATACAACATCGTGCTCGACACCTACAGTGGAGCGGTACATGTTGTTGACGATCTCGCCTATGAAATTATCGCATTATATGAGACTACTTCTGCGGAAGAAATCGAGACAATCATGCTGAAAAAATACTCACATGATTCCGATATCTCCGAGGAGGACATTCGAGAAACGATCACGGATGTCGAGGAGCTAAAAAATAGTGGACAACTGTTTACTGAGGATGAATATAAGGACCTCTCCATTGATTTGAGAAATCGTCAGACATATGTAAAGGCCCTTTGCCTCAATGTCGCACATACCTGTAACCTCTCATGTGAATACTGCTTCGCAAGCCAAGGGAAATACAGCGGAGACAGAGCAATCATGAGCTACGAGGTTGGACAAAGTGCCATTGATTACCTATTGGGAAACTCCGGGCATCACCGAAACCTCGACGTCGACTTTTTCGGTGGAGAGCCTCTCATGGCCTGGAAGGTTGTCAAGCAGATTGTCGCTTACGCAAGGAGCAAAGAAAAAGAGTACAAAAAGACTTTTCGCTTCACCTTCACAACGAATGGCATGCTGCTGAACGATGAGGTCACAGATTTCTTGAATCAGGAAATGTACAATGTCGTATTGAGTCTTGATGGAAGAAAAGAGGTCCATGACCGTCTTCGCAAAACGGTTACTGGAAAAGGTAGCTACGATCATATTGTTCCGAAATTCCAGGAATTCGTCGAAAAGCGTGGAGACAAAGAATACTATGTACGTGGAACCTACACCCACAACAATGTCGACTTCACCAATGACATTTTTCACATCGCAGACCTTGGTTTCGACAAACTCTCGATGGAACCGGTCATCTGTGATCCACGGGAACCCTATTCGCTCACCGAGGAAGACCTCCCAGAGATCTACAACCAGTACGAGATTCTTGCTAAGGAAATGCTAAATCGCGACGAAAAAGGCAATGGCTTTACCTTCTACCATTACATGCTTGACCTATCAGAAGGTCCTTGCATCCAAAAGAGAATTTCCGGCTGCGGATCAGGAACCGAATATCTCGCTGTCACCCCATGGGGTGAACTCTTCCCTTGCCACCAGTTCGTCGGGGATGAAGAATACAGCATGGGAAACATCTGGGATGGAATTACAAAACCAGAAACGCAAGTGCGATTTAAAGAGAGCAATTGCTACTCGAAACCAGAATGCCAGGACTGTTGGGCGAAACTTTACTGCAGTGGCGGTTGTCCTGCCAACGCACTGCACGCAACCGGCTCCCTCAATGGAACCTATGACTTCAGTTGCGACATCTTCCGAAAAAGAATCGAATGTTCAATGATGGTAAAGGTAGCCGAATCCATTAGAGCTATGGAAGAGGACGAACAAGCCGTGGCTGAATAAGTACAAAGATGCACAAAGAGGCTTGGGCATAAGTCAGAAAAAAATCTGATTTATGCTCAGCCTCATTAGAATCTTAAAAACATCAAAATCCAAAAAGAAAGTTCGACAAATCCCCTTCATCTAACATTTTCTTTCACCAAACACTCCCTTATTTACTACTTATTCGTTTAAATTTATACTATTACACAACTTGTTATCACTATTGAAGAAATTGCTGGCATTCGATTCCTGCAAAGGAACAGTGTTTTTGGGATATTAATAGGGTTGCAAAATGGTTTAGAGTGCCCCCTGCTAGAAAAAGCAGTTGAGAAATCACTCATTTTGTGGTTGGATTAAGAATTAGGGGGGATCGACTTGAATGGGAAAATGAGATTCATCATAACCATGCTCATTTTTGGAAGCATCGGGGTTTTTGTAAAAAAGATTGAGCTGACTTCCAGTGAAATTGCCTTTTCAAGAGGGGTAATCGGAAGTCTATTCCTGCTTCTTGCTAGTTTCCTTGTCAAACATAAGCCATCTTTTAAAGCGTTAAAAGAAAATACAATTCTGCTTCTATTATCAGGGGCAGCGATTGGTCTTAATTGGATCTTTTTATTTGAGTCCTATCGGTTTACGACGATATCCAATGCCACCATTAGCTATTACTTTGCCCCGATATTTGTGATGATCTTAGCGCCATGGGTTCTGAAAGAAAAGCTAACGCGTGTGAAGGTTGGGTGCATCCTAACGGCAATGATTGGTCTCTTTTTAATCGTTAATCCTGGAGCAGAAGGTTCAAGCGGTTCACAGAATCATACAGTTGGTATCATCTATGGTCTTCTAGCGGCAGCATTCTATGCAAGTGTAATTTTAATGAACAAATTTTTCAAAAATTTATCCGGTTTTGAAATCACGGTAGTGCAATTAATGGCAGCTTCTTTGGTCTTGTTTCCCTATGTATTATGGCAGGGTACTTTTACTATTTCTGGTATAAACTCAACTTCAATTATTTTTATCCTACTCCTTGGTATTGTGCATACGGGTTTGGCTTATTTTTTTTATTTTACTTCTATTCAAGAACTAAAAGGGCAAACGATCGCTGTTCTTAGCTATATCGATCCGATTTCGGCGGTGATCATCGCAGCGATTTTCTTAAACGAAGGCATGACTTGGATTCAAATGATTGGCGGAATCCTCGTACTGGGCTCCACTTTTTTAAGTGAAAAACTAGAGATTAAGGTTGAAAAAGAAGGTCAAAAACCAACTACTTCTTCGTAACGGGCGTCCGACTACATATTCTGATAAATTTCCTGTCTGTTACTTCTCTATTTGTACCAAATACCTTGATTTTCATGTGCTTCCACATGTCTCTTTTAACAGTAATTGGTAATACATGATATACTATTATTATCGAAGAATGACTTTTTGCGAGAGCCTATTTCTCCCAAAAGAGAAGAGGATGTACAATGAAAAACATTGGTAAATATCGGATAGAGGAATTTCCTATCAGCAGAATATCGACTATTGATATTGGAGAAGCAGGCTTGAAGAAACACCATATTAAGGCATTAATCGAATTAGATGTAACAGAACCGCGAAACTTAATTCGCGAAAAAAAGAACCACTCAGAAATAATTTCTTTCAACTCCTGGTTAATCAAGTGCATCAGTCATGCAGTTGAAGAATTTAACCAGTTACATGGAATAAGAAAAGGGAAAAGAAACGTAATCATCTTTGACGATATTGATATCTCCATTGTAATCGAAAGAGAAGTTGACGGAAAGAAAGTCCCGTTACCCTATGTGCTTCGAAAGACGAATGAAAAAAGTATTGCAGAAATTAACGCAGAAATAAAAAACGGTCAAAAACAGTCCATTGAGGGTGAAGAAGACTATGTTTTGGGTCAAGAAAAAAAGAATAAGGCATTAATGAAAGCATATTATTGGTTGCCAGGTTTTTTAAGAAGGTTGGTATGGAAAGGGATGATAAGTAGTCCCTTTTTAACAAAACAAAATATGGGAACTGTTATGATAACCTCGATTGGGATGATGGGCAAAATCAATGGATGGGTGATGCCAGTAGGTATTCATCCGCTTTGTTTTGCCATCGGTTCAATCGTCAAGAAACCAGGAATTGTGAATGATAAAATTGAAATAAGAGAGTACCTCTATATGACGGTTTTAGTTGACCATGACATTATTGATGGTGCTCCAGCAGTACGAGCTCTCTCTAAACTAACGGAACTTGTTGAAAGTGGCTATGGATTATCTTAAGAGTATGAAGGTCAAATCGTTATTTGCCCTTCGCAACGAGCCATGGTAGCTTTGCTGACTTCTGGCTCTCACGACTGCCGCCGAATTTAAATACAATAATCCCACCGACTATGACCAGAACACCGATTAGCTGATTAGAAGTAAACGGGACCTTATTCAAACCTAGCC
>JAIMAD010000125.1 GCA_023512145.1 Bacillus sp. (in: firmicutes)
TTATATGGAATTAGGGAGTACACAAGCAATAAAAAGTGTAGTAGAAGCTGGCCATGGAATTAGTATCCTACCAAAGCAGAAGGTGGCTAGAGAATTATAGCAAGGGACATTAAGAGAGATAAAAATAATTGGAGTAACACTAATGAGGAACCTACGGTTAGTAAAAAAATCCCAACGATTTAATAAAATAGGGGATATTTTTAAAATTCATCAAGGAATGAGACCAGTCATTTCACTTTTTTCATTAAGAAACGATCTCCACCTTACTAGGTTTTGGTGCAACAATCGTATCTTGTCTTTTAATAGATTCATTGAAAAAATTCAAATGTGGGTAGAAACTTTGGATAATTTAATAAAGACCAGAGAAAAATAGGTTAGTTTTTCACTGGTCTCGAACTGTCCCCAAGCCTCTTTGGAAGCAAGAGAACCGTCCCCATGCTTCCATCCTAGAGAATATCACTATAAAAGCTTTCTCCTTCTTCTGTCTGAGGAAGGTTGAAAAATTCACTTAGTGTTGCGCCGACGTCGGCCATTGAGTTTCTTCGACCAATAGTGGCAGTTTTCACTTTCTGACCGGCCACCAAAATGGGTACGTATTCTCTTGTATGGTTGGAGTGTCCGATTGTTGGATCATTGCCATGGTCGGCCATGATGATGATGATGTCCTCATCTTTCATTTTAGGGAGGAATTTTGCTAGCCACAGATCGGTGGTATTTAATAGCTTTGCATACCACTGGGCATCCTGGGAATGACCGGCTAAGTCGGTTTCTTGGACATTGACTAGAAAGGCAGCTTCGCCACTTTCCTGCAAATACGTTTCCTCTAAAACTCTTAACACTTCATCTGTATCGACAATTGGGTAGGCTGGACCTTCACCATGTAAAACATCGGCGGTTTTACCGACACGATAGACCTTTAAGCCATTCCGGGCAGCAATCATTGGGAATTGCCCGTCAATGTTGACACCATAGCCCATATGAAACACGTTATAGCCTTTTCCATAAACGTTGGCTTTGGGCGCATCGACGCCCCACTGACCTGGGTTTTTCTCGTGTACCGTCGAGAGGATATGCTGCAGCGACGTATGTGGCCCGCCAAAGGCAATGACCCGGCTGGTATCCACATGGGCACGGACGATTTTTCCAACTTCCTTTAATTCCGGGAAGGGCATTTTTTTAAAATCAGCGGTTAAATTGATAATGTTCCCAACAGCAGATTCAAGATTATCTCCGACCACACAGGCATCGTTTACTACCAATACCGGGCGATCTTTCCATGGGTAGTCCACCTGGTATCCTGCGTCTCTAAGTGCAGTTGCAAGTAGACCGTGAATATCCTTCATCAACTTTTTGTTGGAACGTTTAGGGCAACTTCCGACGATTTCTTGGTGTCCTAAATACGTATCTGCCCCGTGATGTGCAAGCGCGGAGGAGCCGTAGGCGTTGAGGGGCGCTTCCTGTCCATCGACAAGTGTGCCGAGTCCTAGTTTGTATAAGGTCGGGATAGATAAAAAGTCGACTGTTTCGCGAATATGCTTATACGTATTGGCACGGCAGTCGCTTGCGTTAAATTCTTCACAATCATCCATAGCCCCAATTCCAAAGCTGTCAATTACGAGTAGAATTGCTTTTTTCATCCTTACCACTTCCTTTCAAAGTGAACTAATTCCGGACGTCCGCTTTGGATTCCTTTGACAAGGGCGATATGTCCTCTTGTCACAAACACCTGTGTTCTAAACGAGAAAACCGCGGTATCACCGGCTGAAATCGAAAATTCTGTTGGTTTTTCGATGGCGCCATAATAGTCAATCGCTTCCGGAGAAGGTTCAAACGCGGGCACAAACTGATCCATGATCGACTCCACATCATGACCAACCAAGCAGCCTGTTAGATTCGAACGACCATAATAACCGCCGCCTATTACATAATAATGGTCTTGATCTTCGTGGGAAACCTCGGTAACATAGGCCATCGCTGGTTTTTCAGCAAGGTCACGGTAGGCATGCAGAGGGGTCGTTCCCGTCAGCGCATGTCCCGGTTCTCCGTGGGTAACACCATGTTCTGCTAAAAATGGTATCGTTTCACAGCTCGTTGCACTTGGTCCGTTCACATGCCGAGCGGCTACGCCATTGTCTTCGAGCACTTTTTTCGCCTCTAGTAAGGTTTCAAAGTTAGTAGTCGGCTCCATCTTGGTTTTGTCTGTTGCTAGCTGAAAATTAGGGAAGGTCGTCACTCCGACAACACGAATCCCGGGAAGATTCTTCAGCCTCAAGACCTCCCCAGCAAGTTGGCTTAACAGAAAACCACCTTCCTGGCCTGGATAAATTAAATCAGTTGGTCGAAAAACCTTGAGAATCACTTCCTGAACTTTCCCCACTTTTTCCGCAGCAACAGAGAGCTGGAGCGCACGATCAAAGGAAAATAGGGTGACGACTTCTGGGTTCCAGGACAAGACTTCTGGCCACTGGTTTTTCCCTGGTTGGACGAGATGGCCGACATTGCCGATTTCAACGCCTCCATCAGCAAGCGTTTTCGCTTCATCAAAATCAACAGCCACCGTTTTTTTAATCCCATGCTGCGCAATGAAGTGGCCAATATAAGGAAGCCTTCCTAACTGCTTGCTCATAAAATAGAGTTGGAAATCATGCTCGCTTGCCACCTTGGCCAAAGCTTCGACATTCTCTTGTAAAATATCCAAGTCAATTACATACGTATTCGGAGGTATTACCCCACTCTGATGCAACATTACACCTGCTTGGATTAGTTTTTTGTTCCTACGCTTGGTAACATTTAAAAACACAGAACATTCCCCCTTCCAGTCCGGGTTACTTGATCAGTAATCATTATTTGTTCTCTTTTGCTAATCGAATTACTTTTTGTAAAATATCAATAATAGTAGTTGCACCAGATTTCATCGGATTAATCCGCAGGCCATATTCTTTTAATTCAGGCTGGGCTTCCAGAAAACTTCCGGACACGCGATAGATCATTGGAATAATTTCGTATTTTGATTCGGCTCCAACCGGATGTGTAGCGGCACCGTGGTGGTCACTTAAGCTGATGACTTCTGGTGCGATCGGATCATCGAGTTCGACGATGACATTTTTCGATTGCGCATTTGTTATATAAGCAGTACGAATTCCGGCAACAGCGCCTTCATTCAATTCCTGGCAAAGCTTTTCCACTTGTTCTCCTTGAATCGCCAGTGAGACAGGGGCGAAAGTCATCATTCGGATAAGTTCCATCGCCTCATGCCCCTGGACCTGTCCGCCGCCCGAATAGTTATACTGATGTACTCGGCTAATCGCTTCCTTTTTCCCGACAATCACAGCAATACCCTCAGGTCCAAGCAGTTTAAAGCCTGAAAAAGTGGAATAATCGGCACCTAATTCAACACCGATACCCTTCATTTTCATGGCGCAATAGTTATCATCGACGACGATTGGAAGTTCAGGACGTTCCGCTTTCACCGTCTTAATAACATCAGCGAGATTGTACAAGTCTGTTGGCTGCTGACGGGCATGCTGGACATAAAATACTTTTACCTCGGGATGGTTTTGAAGGGCTGTGCGCAACAATTCCAAATCATTGTAATCGGCTGCTACTGTTTTAAGCCCCAATATCCGTAACGTTTCCTTTGTGGTTGTATAGACAGGGGCTGTATGAATGAACATCTGCTCTCCTGCAGTTAAAAGCATACTTAAAATGTTGCGAATTGCTCCTGTACCGGCCCCGCGAACAAGTGCACAATCCTCTGTTTCAAAAAAATCGGCCAATACTCTTTCGACACGGTACGTTTGCTCTGGCCGCTGCCATTTGGGAGACACCCCAAGGTCACCCATGGAAAGGAACTGTCTCCCTTCGAAATGGCGGCTCATCATGTGGACCAGTTTAAATTGCTTTTCCTGTGCTTCTTCGATTGATAGGCTAGGTAGTACTGAATTTGCATATTTTAATTGTGCACGATTATACGTTGTCATGTTTTATCGCTCCCTTTTTGAAAAGGCTTTAGCAGGATTTTCAAGTAAAAATAGATCAAGCAACTCTTGTGAAACGCCTGCTGTCCTCAGTCTTGGAATAAAATCCTCGAGAACAAGGCCATAACCAGGACCGCCATGCTTTTTCCAATGTGTCTTGCGGGTCAAGTCTGCGGATAAGAGGATCTGTTTTTCAAAACCGCGCTTTATAAAATCGAGCAAAAACTCGACTCGGTCTTCATCCGGACGGTAATTAATTTTCCCAATTGTATCAAAGGCAATGTATGCACCGGTTTCGAGGACAGCCAGTACTTCATCTTTATTCGCGTTCAAATCCTGGTGGCCGATAATAATTTGCTCAGGCGCGAGCCCATGCTCCGTGAGCAGTTGCACCTGTTCGTAACCGAGCGTGCCGAGTGTTGTGTGTGTTGAGACAGGAAGACCTGAAGACACTCCTGCAAGCGCTGCGCCAATCAGCAGTTCGCGTTCTATCGGCTTTATTTCATTATGGCTCGTTCCTACTTCGCCAATTACCCCTGGAAGAATCCCAGTATCAGCGATTCCTTCTGTTGCTTCTTTAATAAAATGGGCGGCAAACTGCTCGGATGACCAGCCCTGGGCATAAACAGGTATGAATGGATCTTTATAAAAACCGGTACAGGTAATAATATGAACGCCTGTCGCTTCACTTAATCGTTTTAACCGAAGAACGTCGCGGCCCATGCCGTCATTGGTAAGTTCTACTAGTGATCTTCCGCCCAAGCGGTAGAAATCCTCTAGCTCTTCAATCATTCCCTCTTCGTCATCTAAAATGGTATCGGGATCTTTCTTGATTCTTGAAAGGTCAATGGAGAGGTGCTCATGTGCTGCGCAGATTCCAAATTCAGTAGGAGAAATTTTTCCGAGAACGGTTTGTATCATGTTTGTTCCACTCCGTTTCTTTGATTGGTGTTTTGATCGTTCGATTATTTTTTTAAAAAAGAAAAAAGGGTAAGGGCCCTAACAACTACACTATTTAGGGCCCCACTTGAACTATTTTAATAAAAACTATTTACCTATTGTGGGATAACCATTAATCCGAGTAATACTAGGATATTGGCGATAATACCAACGGCGATGGCACCGACAGGACCTATGGCCATACGGACAATTGGACGTCCGGCAATTTCATTGAGCAAGTAGACGCCAGCAATGAAGAAGAATCCAAATCCTGGGGCAATCGCATTGGCTGCATTTGCTCCACCGATTAAAAGGGCTACTTCAAGTAACTTTGTCATCGCACTTCTGATGTTTTCACCGGAATTACGGATACCTGGGTATTTATCTAAGAACTTAGCAATGAAGCTTAATAGGAATACTTCACAAGCGATGACGATTGCCCCAACGACTAGTGCAACCCATACATTCGGCGCGAAGAAGCCAACGACGAAGATGAGCGTGAAACCTACTGGGCTGTATACTCCAGTAACAATCGCGGTACTAGCTACAAGCGGTATAAATCCAAGTGCACGTGCAGCAGCTGCCAAACCAGCCTCGTTTCCTTTACCTTCAGCTAAAAGATTCAATGAAATGGGATCTCCAGCCATAAGCGCGAGGTTTGTTGCCGCAGCGATTAATCCACCGATGACCATAAAGAAAACAACATTTTTTCTTATTTTCACAACTTTATCACTGAAAATAGCTGCGAGATTAATGGAAGAGCCTTCTGCTGCTTTTTCCTTCATGGCAAAAACTAATAAAAAGATCATTCCAGTAATAAGGGCCATACCTTCTTGGTTCAGTGTTACCGGTGTACCAGAGAAATTTAAAAATTCCGTGCCATTTAACCAAACGGCCAATTGACGAACTAAAGCAGAAACGAGAAAAGTGACAACACCTTTTTTCACACTAAACTGGAGTGCGACAGCTAATGCTGGGAAGGCCATGAATGTAACAACAACAGGTGTTCCAACAGCTCCCATTGCTTCTAGGAAGTTAAGTGGGAGGTAATCAAACATCTTCACAAATCCTTCCAAGCCCACTAACAATCCTGCCCCATAAACACCACCAATAACGGCAGCAAGTGGCGTACCCCATTTGTTTTTTGGTGTCATTAATCCGATAATATCCGTTCCAAGCAAAATACTATGAACGAGGATGATACTAGCGGAAAGTGTAAACGGGATTCCGAATCCAATAACAAGTCCGAAGCTCATGGCAAAGGCAGTGAAGCCAAGGTCTCTGCGCGTCATCCTTCCTTCGACGTGCTCGGAAACAATTGGGCGTAGTCCGTCATTAAAGACCGCAATGTTCATATTTGCTAAAACCGCAGCAATTGCACCAATTAAAATAATAAACGTCATTTCCATTTCTTTTCCCCCTTAAATCGTCTTTTTATTTGTTTTTCAAGGCATTGATAATCATTGCAACGGCTTGTTCCTTGTGGTCAGCGGTAAATCCGAACGCTTTTTTGCCTTTGTTGACAGCGGTTTCAATCGCCTCAGCAACGGGTTGTTTTCCAGGCATCGAAACAGTCTCACAATTTGGCATTCCGAGCAAGGCAATGGCCATCGCTAGTGCACCACCGCCGCCAGTATGGCAAGCGCCAACATAATAATCGGCTTGACCGGTTTTAATGGCCATTGCTGCCTCGAGATCCGATTTAACCATCGTGGTAATGGAGCTATCAAGCTTGTTGATTAACTGCTCAATTTCTTTTTTATCGACTTGTCCACCAATAACAATCTTCATGATTCATTTCCTCCTTCGTTTATATGCAATATTGTCGCGTAATGAATCAGTAAGTAATCCAATTCTTCCTGCGGCAATGATTGTTTCCATAGTTTTTGGACATTGGCTATTTCTATACTTGCCTGAGGGGAATGCGGCGAATTCCTCACCTCTGTAAGCATGTCGGGATGGGGGGCTTCCACCGTCTCATTTTTTTCAATTCTTGAGAGCGCCATCGGTAGATGTGTAAACAACATTTCAGCCTGGTCGATATCCTTTTTTTTCAAAGAGGATTGTAAGTGGATAAACGCCTCAAGGGCAACATCGGCAGCTTTGGTTGAGATGACATCGGATGTTAACAGGATGTCTAGTCTCTCTTTTAATTCAGTTAAAATCATTGATTAACTCCTCCAGTATACGGTATTTAGTATATTGATAGGATAAGAGAACATCCCCTCATTATTAATAGTGGGGATATTTCTTTTCCTCTTCGACAAGTTGTTGAACCCGAGTAACATTTTCAAAATCAAGCATCGAAAGCTGTTTTTTAATACTCTGTCTGTCACATTCAATGACAAGGGCTGCCATCGATGCTTTCTCGGCTAGCTCCTGCGCTTTTTTGGAATGAAATCGGTAAGATGGAAAGGTTCTCAGCGACCTTGTTTCATCCGCATTCCATACTGCTGCATCTATACTGCCATTTATCAACATTGAATACAAATGCATATAATTCAATTCTATATATTCAACGTCAAGCCCAGCACATTCTAACATGGTTAAATTGGCTTGGTCTGCAGATGAATAGTCAATGCCAACTTTCATCCCAGCGTTTATTCGCTTATGCATGTTATTGGAGAAGAACACTTTATGGGAGGTAACATACGTTTCAGGACCGAACGCCCGGAGAATTTCCAAACCGTCCGATTTTTCAAGTGCTTCTTCTGCTGCCAATACGGACATAATCGCAAAATCATAACGCCTGGATTGGAGTGCTTCGAGCCGATTTCTTGCTCCTCTCATAAAAGCAAGCCCGGATTTTTTATTAATCTCGGCAATTGCTTCGACAATCCCTGTTGCTAATCCTTCATATTTTCGGGAGTAGGGCAAGGGCATAACACCAATGAGAGGCCCAATTCCAGCAATCTCATTAAGAAGATTTACATCCCGCTTTTTTAAAAATGTCCCAAGATGTCCTCTTGATTCTAAAGAAATGGCATGCAAATCCTCCAAAACCTTTAATGCACCTTGAACAGTTCCCCGACCTAATGAAAGCTTTTCTGTAAAATCACTAATTCTGGGGATCCTCTTCCCTTCAGAAACCTCAATCAACTCTCTAGCAATAAACTTAGCTGCCAGACCATGTTTTGAGTATAAGCTTTCCCAGATTCGACTCATGTGATTACCTCTTTATCTTCAATATACGGAATTTCGTATTTTGTACAATCTTAGTATAGCGCTTACAAGGAAGGATTTCAAGCGATACTTTTAGGTTTTGGGAATAGTGGGTAGCTTTTGTCTATGTATTTTGACTTTTAGGAGTCAGCCCCCACCTCATCCTAGCAATCTTTCTATTAACCAAAATCCACCCATTAAAGAAATAACAATGGAGGCAGGTAAAACGATTTTGTTGCTGTCTACTTTTTTATATGTGTAGAACATGATAGGGATGACGATGAAAACGAGTAGGAGTTGGATGATTTCGATACCTATGTTAAATGCCAGAAGTTCCACAGCAATTTTCGTTTGTGAACCCAGTGATTCTTTCAATAGCCCTGAAAAGCCTAAACCATGAATAAGTCCAAATAGTAAGGTAATCAGCCAGCGGTATTTTATTTCTTTTTTAAAGATATTTTCAATGGCGACATAACAAATGGACAGGGCAATGATAACTTCAACAAATAATGATGGCAGGGTGATGATGTCTAAGGTTCCTAAGGCAATGGTTAAGCTGTGACCGACTGTAAATGCGGTAACAATGGCAACAAGTTCTTTAACACGCTGTGGTCTTATAATCAATGCTAGCAAAAATAATAGATGGTCATAGCCGGTTAAAATATGATGCATTCCGAGCTTTAAAAAAGACCAAAAGTCGGTGGTTTCTTTTCCAGCACTACCAGCATCTGTTGAACCTAACGATGAGTTGGATCCTGCTTGCAGCCCATCAACAAGGGCTAACCATTCACGGTTTTCTCCTTCTAAAGCAATTTTTGTGGACTGTTGCGGTTGCTGTACAGTTAAAAAGTTAACATAATTTGTATCCTTTGTTTCGTTATAAAATTGATCACGAAGCTTTATGGATTGCCCATTTTCAATTGTTGGAAGTTGATAACTAGCGGTGATCACTCGTTTATCTTCTACTTGATCAAGCTTCAAATCCTGCAAGTTGATACTAATTTCAGTTCCATCAATGGATACAAGTAAATTTTTTTGAATCCATTCATCAATTTGAGGTTCATATTCTCCGAGAATATCCTTTAATGGTCTTACTTCGTCTTCGAGACCATGGACAGATTCTTCTAGACTTTCAATGTCGATTGAATAAACCATCTCAACATCTTCATTTACTAAAAATAACTTTGTAAAACCAGCACTATAAGAGTGTGCAAATGTTTGATTCGAAAGTCCTAAAGTCGCTAGTACTAGTACGAAAAAAATAACACTGATTCGTTTCATCGAGTGAACCCCTTTATTTTTAATAATACGCTTTCATTACCTCTCAACAGGTGCTGTAACTAGTTTAATATAAAAAAAGTATTTTATCATACTATTATGAAATATTTATTACATTTTGGCAGGCTTTTAACAATTTTTGTAGAATTATGTCTATTGTAGGAATTTTTTTGAAAAAATTGTTGCGAATACATTTTGAAGGGAGATTGTCTATTGAATTTTCTCAAAAATCAAAAGGTAAAGAAAATTTTCAAATCTGCAATGGCTAGTTTGATCTTAGCCGGAACGATTTCACCATATGTATTCGTTCCCAAGGCCTTTGCAGAAGTAACGCCTGCAGACCATGTGGTCATTAGTGAAGTATATGGTGGGGGCGGTAACTCTGGGGCTGAGTACAAAAATGACTTCATTGAACTCTATAACCCTACGAATCAAGCAGTAAGCTTGGAGGGTTGGTCTGTCCAGTATGCTTCCTCGACAGGGAAATTCACATCCAATAAAACAGAGTTATCAGGGGAAATTAAGGCAAAAGGTTATTACCTTATCCAACAAGCTCAAGGAACTGGTGGTACGTTAGACCTTCCGGCACCTGATGCGATTGGTACTATTGGAATGGCAGGAACCAATGGTAAGGTTGCCCTTGTCAAAGCTATCGATTTTATTACTGGTCAAGCTGATAGTAATGTCGTCGATTTCGTAGGCTTTGGTTCTGCGAATGAATTTGAAACGGCAGCAACACCAGTACTAACAAATACAACAAGCGCTCAACGTATTAATCCTAACGTTGACACAGATAATAACAGTGTAGATTTTATGAAAGAAGCACCAATTCCACAAAACTCGACATCGGTTGTTGAGGTTTTGACAAATCATCTCGTCATTAGTGAAGTATATGGTGGCGGAGGTAATGCAGGGGCTGAGTACAAAAATGATTTTATTGAACTCTATAACCCTACGAATGAAGTAGTCAGCTTAGC